>CALHUY010000063.1 GCA_938039295.1 uncultured Solobacterium sp. | reverse complement strand
ATTGGAAGAAGAAAATCATAATATCTATGGTGTTAACTTCGAACAAGCAATGCCATTCTTAATCACATCATTGGAGAAATATAAAAAGCACTGTGTTAAACCTGCGGCCGAATAGCCAAAGGTTTAACACAGTTTTATTGTGCCATTCCTTTTCAAAGTGAAACATTTTTTATAACTATTGAATCCAGTAAAAATCTAAATTATGAATAATCTCTATACTTTACGTAGTATCTTGTTATCTAAATCATAGATATAATCAACTTTAGATAGAATTTGTGGATCATGCGAAGAAATAATAACAGTTCCAGATAAATTTAGTATATTTTTAGTGATAAAATCTTTCGTAATATTATCTAAGTTATTTTCGTATTCATCTATCAAATAAACTTTCGCATTTTTTAAAAACATTCTATTTAGGCAAATTCTCTGTCGTTGTCCTCCAGATAAGTTTTGACCACCATTAATGACTATTGTATCTAGCCCCTTATCTAAATCATCATAAGAATAAAGTTCACCAGAATTTTTCTCCCATAAAGTTATATTATTACGAACTGTATCGTTAAAGATGTATGAATCTTGGAAAGATATAGAGTATATGTTACTAAGATTTACATCTTTAATATCTTTCCCTCCAATTTTTATAATTCCTGAATAATTTTTATATATACCACATAGTAGTTTTAATAATGTGGATTTACCGGATCCATTTTTACCAATAATCGCAACTTTACTACCAAAAGGTATTGAAAATGAAACATCATTAAATATTCGCGTATCCTTATATGAAAAAGCTAAATTTTCTATTGTAATATCATAGTTATTAATTACTTCTTTCGACAATAAATTATTATTTGTTTCTTTTAATAGTGTATTTATTCTACCAATTGCTGTATTCATATTTGAAAATACAGAAATATTTTCAAATACATCTGAAATAACCATAAACATGCTTCCGGTATATAGAATTAAACTAAGAATATTTCCCGTATTAATAGATGGTGAAAATAGTATCGAAAAAATAAGGATAGCTGTAATTACTAGCGCACCAAAAAAATTAATCAAAAGTGTTGATTCTTGAGAGATAAAATCAAACTTAAATTGCTTATTTTTCCATTCATTAGATGAATCTTTATATTTTTTTAAAAAGTGTTCCTGCAATTCAAATAGTTGAATTGCATATAGTTGCTTAATAATTTCATGAAATAAATCTACTATATAGCTTTTTGACTGCAAGCATTCCTTAGCATTATTGGACTGAATGTGTTGCAACTTTTTTGAAATAAAATACAACAAGAAAATCAACGGAATAATAAACGTACTAATCTTAATATCTATTTTGCAAATAAAATATACAGTTAATACTAATGTTGGTACTGATTTCCCTGTCCAGATAATTATGTTCAATATGGATTTATTTAAACTTTCAGAAGCATCTAAGATACGTGTAATAATTTGAGAATTTTCACTAGAAGTAAGAATCAATAAATTCTCATTCTTTAAAATTAAAGAAAAGTAATATTCTTTTATATCCGAAATAATGTTTAATGATAGTTTGGTTTGAAAATAGTTAATTAATGTTTTAACACCAATAGACAATAACCTAATCAAGAGATAAATCATTATCATTTGAAAAGATTTATTTATATTATCTACTATCTTTCCAACCAAATAATTTGGTAATACATTAAAAATAGAAAACAATAAATAGAAGCATAAAAGGAACAAAAAACGGCTTGTATATTTATAAATTATATTTTTTATTTGATCAGATAATTTATTCACTTTTAGCCCCCCATAGTTATTAGTTACTATATTCTTTTATTATTTATAATACTCATTTCGCCATGTAACTTTATTAATAACTTTAGTATATAAAAATAAATTTGTAATTCAAGTTAATATAATATAATTTCTATTTCCTTGATAACAATGTACATATACTGCATCTGTTAATAGTTCAACTAATCGAGTTGAAATACAATTATCTTTCACCAATTATTTCCTATCCTTTTTTATGAATTTACTCGCCAATTTATATACTTGATAGATTTCTTTATTCTCCAAATTCCAACCATCAACTTCAACCTCCACTAGTTGAGGATATTTCTTACTAATATCTCTTAATGCATTTCCTACCGACTTTCTTACGTATTCACTTGTATCATTCTTCAAAGCTGCAATTCTTCTAATTGCTTCATCAGGATGTTCTTCAAAATATGGCCTACTTGTCCATATTCTCAATCCCTCCGTGACTGCCCTTCGAGTATTAGGATTCTTATGATGTAGCCATTGATCAATTACTTGTAGCGCTTCTTCAAATCCTTTTTTCTTGCAATATTCATCGAATGCTTTTGCTAAAATTTCTTGAACTCTCCAATTTTCATCTTTAGAAACTTCATCTCTCATAAAATTTAATACATCTTCGTACTCCGATAAATATCCAAAAAGAAATACAGCGTACATCCTTACTTGGTAGGCATTAGATGAGTACGCAGAAAACGCCAACTTCTTGATATAATCCATACCTTTTGATTGATAGTCAGCAAGTGCTCTTTTTTCCTGTTCCTTAAAACCATTTTCTATTAAAGTTAATTCTTTTTCTAAATTTGCAATATACTCTTTCATACACATGCACCATCTTCCATTTTTAATACATCTCTCTTTTGACAATACGATAATGCCCGACAATATCATTGCGCTTCTCTAAGATGTCTTGTTCATATGCCAACTGCCATGGACTATCATGATGGATTACATATGGTACTCCTCTCTCGTTTCTTCTGTCTGATACGATTCCAATATGATTGCGAAATACAATAATATCTCCACCCTGCCAGTCTTCAATATCTTTTACATCAGTTGTAAGTATCTGTGCGGTATGATCAAAATACACTTTTAAATTTCTAACTCTTCTAAAATCAATATTGATATCTGGCTGATTAATTGCATAATCACTAGAATGATTTTGAATATCTTCTTGAATTAATGTCATTAAATCATACCCAGCATTCTTTAATGCATGTGCTACAACATCTGTACAAACTCCGTATTCATCATCCGAATACCCTGTACTATAGTACTTGCTTTGATACTTTGGCTTTGTGGAAATGTATTCTAGCGCATTTTCTAATATATCTACTTGGTCATCGATACCATCATTATCTTGATCATTATTGCTATGATACTGTTTAACTCGATATTTACCTGTAGGTCGTTTAATTGATGGATTTTGATAATGTCTATAAGCAAATACAGAAATAATAATAACAATAGCAATTACAAATATAGCACTCTTCTTTATCATATATCCCACCATACATGCATAACATTACTTACGCATCTTCTTTCGTACGCGATTGATATGTCTTTCAAAGCTTCCATTCTGTATTAACTCCGCAACGATATACTGCATCAACGTTGAAACTGTATTGGAGCGGAAGGAGATTCTATCTTGAAATTGTTTTAAGTTCTTCTTTGGTAATATCATATATCCAATACGAACAGATGGTGCGATGGTATTGGAGAAAGTATTTAGGTAGATTACTTGTTTTTCATCTAATGCATATAATGTTTCTCTACCATTCATTCCCAAGGTATATTCAGAATCATAATCATCTTCTACGATCCATGCATGATTTTCTTTTGCCCAGTGGATATATTGTTTTCTCTTGTTGATATCTGTTGTACTACCTGATGGGTAACTATGGTATGGTGTCACATGTAATACATCCGCATGATTCTTTTGTAGTTCTGAATTTAGGATACCATTCTTACCAAGCTTCATACGTATAAGTTTTACATTCTCTGCATCATACATGAGTGAGATTTTTTCGTATGATGGGTTTTCAATCGCATAAACTTTATCACGTCCAATCATACTTACTAGTATTCCATAAAAGTATTCTGAACCAGAGCCAATGATGATCTGCTCTGGATCAACATAAATTCCACGAACACGCGCTAAGTATGACGCAATCGTTTTACGAAGATATAACAAACCATTCCATGGCGACTTTGTCAGTAATACATCTTGTCGCATACTTAATACTTTACGTGCAGCCATCGCAAATACATTGGAAGAAAACAGTTTATCATTTGTAATCTGTATTTCTGGTACAATTTCAATACCACTATCTTCTTTCGTACTAAAAAAATCTTTTTCAAGATAACTTACGTAGTATCCACTTCTCATACGGGAAGTGATATATCCTTCTGACGCTAGTAGTTCATACGCATGCGCGACTGTTATCACACTTACATTTTCCTTATCTGCTAGAATACGTTTTGAAGGCAGTTTATCCCCGGTTTGATAAATTCCATGAATAATATCATTACGAATCTTTAGGTAGAGATCCATGTATGCTTTGGTTTTATTGTTCATATTTTTTCCAATCTGGTCATATAAATTATAACATTTCTGGGTATATACAGATAACCAGAATCCATTTAAAATATACGCATATTTGGAGGTTTTATGAATATTTCAGTAAAAAGATTTACTTTAATCGCAATGTTACTGGCGATGACGATAGTTTTATCTTCATTCAGTATTCCGGTACCAGGTGGACATCTATACTTCAACGACTTAGTCATCGTAACGGCCGCACTCATGTTAAATCCTGTTGAGGCTTTCATCGTTGGTGGTCTAGGTTCATTCCTTGGTGATTTGTTCTTCTATCCAACACCAATGTTTGTTTCCCTTGTTACTCACGGTCTACAAGCAGTCGTGATTTCCCTACTCATTTCTAAGAAGGAGCATCCTGCTTTAAAGGATTATATTTTTGCGGTAACGATTGGTGCAATTATCATGGTTGTAGGATATACAATCGGACGCTCATTCTTCTATGCAAGTCCAAAGGCCGCAATGCTAAAGCTACCATTCCAGATTGTACAAGCTAGCTTTGGTGCAATCATGGCAGTAATCTTGCATACACGATTACCACTTAAAAAATTTCTAAAGTAAAGGGCGTTGAGCCC
This sequence comes from uncultured Solobacterium sp., assembly GCA_938039295.1. GTDB lineage: Bacteria > Bacillota_I > Bacilli_A > Erysipelotrichales > Erysipelotrichaceae > Bulleidia. Next base: position 32,096 of record CALHUY010000063.1, on the reverse strand, counting down.
TTTTTTCATATCTGCTAAGATAAACTTACGAGGTAAATGTATGACACAATTAGATGAAAAACGTTTAGAAATCAACGACATTGACACACAACTTGTTCAATTATTTGAGCAGCGTATGCACGCTGTAGAAAGTATTATCCAATACAAACTAGATCACCAACTTCCAATTCTAGATACAGGCCGTGAGGAACAAAATATCCTTCGCACAAAAACACTGTTACAGGATTCTTATCTTTCTGATTATTTTGAATCTTGGTATCGCTATACCATGCAAGTTTCAAAAGACTATCAGAAAGAAATCAAAGATAAATATATGCAGAAGTAATTTTCAAAACATGCACGCATAGTAAAAGCCATATCGATTGATATGGCTTTATTTCTTTTCTTCTAAAATCTTATAGAGTGCGTTGTACAAATCGATAGACTCGTCTTGGTTAAGACATACACAAGAACGAACTTTTACAGGGATATCTGCACATTGTTTCTTCATATTCTTGCCTTCTTTTGTTAACTTGATCATTACCACACGTTCATCTAACTTGGAACGCGTTCTTGTTAACCAGTTCTTATCTTCCATCTTCTTTAATAGTGGTGTGATTGTTCCACTATCTAGATATAATCGTTCACACAACTCACCTACAGAAATATCATCCTTCTCCCATAACACCAAGAACACAATATATTGTGTATAAGTCATTTCAAGTGGTTTTAAAAGAGGAGTATACGCTGCTGTAATCTTTCTAGCAGCCGCGTAGAGCGGGAAACATAATTGATTCTCTAACTTTAATGTATCGATTTTCTGTCCTGCCATAATAATCACCTACTGCTTCTTTCTCTTTAGTTCATCAACATACGCTACCGCAGATAATGCCGCAACATTTCCCTGTCCAGCCGCTTTGATATATTGGTATGGCTGTCCTGTGATATCACCTGCCGCAAATAGCCCTGCTAGATTTGTCTTCATCTGTAGATCAACCTTAACCGCATTACCTGCAATTTCAAGACCTGGTACTAGTGAGCCTGGGAATTGTGTTGGTCGTAAGATAAATACACAATCTACTGCATATTCACTTTGATCTGTCTTAAGTGTATTTGCCTTCATTATACCTGTAATTTCAACAGGCTTTTCATGATGAATTTCAATGTTCTTACTATTTAACTGTGGTTCATCCTTATATTGTGGGAAGTAATATACCTTTTCACATACTTCACCAAGGAAGTCCACTTCAGCTTCCTCTTCCTTACTTCCTGCCACAACCGCAACTACCTTTCCTTTATATAAAGGCGCATCGCAAGTTGCACAATAGCTAACGCCACGGCCCAAGAACTGTTCCTCACCAGCATATGGCTTTCCTGCCGCAACACCACTCGCTAGAATGACGGAAGTTGCCTCAATAACCTCACTGTTATTTAACTGTAGTGCGAAGTACTCACCCATCGCATAAACATTAGAAACCTTCTCCTCTGTAATCGAGATTCCAAGTTCATCCAACTGCTGTTGGAATACATTAGCCATCTCTACGCCTGTCTTAGATGGTAGTCCTAGGTAGTTTAGAATTGGGTGTTTTACAACCTGTAACTTCTGTGTTAAATCCTTTGTACCAAATAAGATAATGTTTTTATTACGTACTTTTGCGGTAATGGCTGCCTCAAGTCCAGCTGGGCCAGTACCGATAATTGCTATATCATAACGTGTCATCATAATACTCCTTAATCGTTTTATATTGTATGAAAGATAAATGTTTTTTTCAAGGAATATACACATATATGTCATGTATGCATGGAATTTATCAGTAGAATACCTATTAAATTGCTTGATTTCTCTCTATCTCAAGTCATTCATTCTATGTTAAAATAAAACGCACTATGAGGTGATGTTATGCAATTAGTACTACCAAAAGACTATGATCCTATTCTTGATGTACGTCAAACACAAGAAGCTATTAAATATATTCGTGATACTTTCCAAAAAGAATTTGGAAGAGAGATGCACTTATCTAGAATCTCAGCCCCTTTATTTGTACCTAAGAGTACAGGCTTGAATGATAATTTAAATGGTGTAGAACGTCCAGTATCCTTCGATATTGCAGAGATGCCAAACGAAACAATTGAGGTTGTGCAATCACTTGCAAAATGGAAACGTTTCGCGCTGAAGAAATATAACTTTGAAGTTCATGATGGTCTCTATACAAATATGAATGCGATTCGTCGTGATGAAGAACTCGACAACTTACACTCTGTTTACGTTGATCAATGGGACTGGGAAAAAGTCATTACGAAAGAAGAGCGCACTGAGGAAATGTTAGAGGAAACAGTACGTACAATCTTTAAAGTCATCAAACACATGGAACATGAAATCTGGTACAAATACCCACACGCTGTGTGTCATCTTGCTAATGATGTATTCTTCATCGATTCCCAAGAGTTAGAAGATATGTATCCTGATCTTTCTCCAAAGGAACGTGAAGACGCAATCACGAAAGAAAAGAAATGTGTCTTTATCAAACGTATCGGCCATGCTTTAAAACGCAGTGGACAACCACATGATGGAAGAGCACCTGACTATGATGACTGGAATCTCAATGGAGATTTGTTCTTCTGGTTACCATCCCTAGAACGTGCACTGGAAATCTCTAGTATGGGTATTCGTGTTGATGAAAACTCTATCGTAGAACAGTGCCGTATTCGCAATGCAGAAGAACGTCTAAAATATCCATATCACCAGATGATTCAAAACTGTGAACTTCCATATACAATTGGTGGCGGTATTGGCCAATCTAGATTGTGCATGTTACTGCTAAATAAAGCACATGTAGGTGAAGTACAGGCATCTATCTGGCCACAAGATATGGTTGATGAATGCGAAGCCCACAAAATATATTTACTCTAATATACTCCAAGCGGAGTATATTTTTTAACATACTATATTGCATTACATAATAGTATGTGTTATATTCTACTTGCAAGGAGGAAAAACAATGGATGCACAATTTAAAAAAGGTGTTTTAGAATTATGCGTTCTTTCAAGGTTAGTAAAAGATGATAAGTATGGATACGAACTAACTGAAGATATTTCCCAAGAAATGTCCGTTACTGCCGGTACATTATATTTAATTTTAAAAAGACTGAAAGATAATGGTTATCTTGAGACCTATCTTGTCGAGTCATCCGGTGGCCCAGCCAGAAAATACTATCATTTAACAGAAGAAGGAAAACTTTACCAACAACAACAGAAAGAAGAATGGATTACATTCATTCAAAAGGTGGAAAAACTGATATGACAAAAAATGAATATTTAGCAGCTTTAAATCAAGCACTCGCAAACTACTCACCAAGTTTTAAGAAAGATATTCTCGATGCCTTTGAAGCACACTTTCAAGAAGGAATTAACGAAGGCAGAAGTGAAGAAGAAATCATGAATGATCTCGGTACAATCGATGATGTAATTGAGAACATCCACATGATGGGTGGAGAAAAAGAAACTGTTCATAAAGAACAGAAAAACAAAGACTACGAAAACTTAAAAGAAGGATTATCTACAGCCTTCCATGCGTTTACACGTATCGCAGATGAAGCACTTGGCCATGCGAAAGACTTTACTGCCAATATGAACCGCAAGAAGAATACTGCACACTACTATTCCGAACCACAAAGTGAGACACTTCCAAGTTCTATCACTAGATTAGTCATTCATAGTGAGACACTAATGTCGTCCTTAGATATTACGTTAGAAAAAGGAAATGAACTACGCTATGAGTTTACGCAATCACAAAGCATCTTCACAAATCCTATTAATAACGGTATCCGCTATGAACTCACTGACTCAACTGCCAAGATTCTAGTAAATGGTAGTGGTGATTTAACCGTGCAGATTCCTGATGGAGTGACAACAATCTCAATGGAAGCCCCTGCTGGAGATGTAGATATCAACGATATTAAACTTGATGAATTCAACTGCCATAACACCTCTGGTGACCTTACGCTAAATCGTGTTGAAATAAAACGTGCAGATTTTACGATGCTGGCGGGTGACTTAGATATTTCTGATTCAAACTTTGATGAAATCGGCATGAAGCTATCTGCTGGTGATGTAGACTTAACAAATACAACAGGTAATCTATATGCCAATATCGCAGCTGGTGATATCGATATTCAAAAGCACGCTGCAGATGTCATTCAGATCTCTGCTGCCGCAGGTGATATCGATATGGAAGTATCCTCTCCTATCATTGAAGTAAAGACAACTGCCGGTGATATTGATTTAAATGTTCGTGGAGAAATCCAGAATATCCAAGTTACATCTACTGCCGGTGATATCGATGTGACAACAGATTCCAAAGACTATCAAGCAAGTCTCTCCACAAACTTTGGAGATGTCGATTTCGATGATGATTTACCATACCAAAAATTACATGGCAAAAACTATATTGTTGGCAATGGAAAAGCTGAGATTCTCATCAAAACAAATGCCGGAGATATTGACTTCCACTAACAGCCTAAACAGGCTGTTTTTTTACATATTTATTGATTTATTGATAAATTTAACACTGTAAAAATTGCTTAAAAAATCTTAATGAATACTTTAATATTATCTGAATTTGTTTCGGTATATAATACATTCGTGCATGGCAAATTTACACACTGTAGCAATCACGATTGATTCGCATCATATCAATCCTTTCAGTAAATAATTGCAAGTACGCCATAATATCAAATTACAAATGAAAGGAAATATTATGTATGAAAAAAAGGAATTATTTAGCCATCCTATTGTCATTATTCATGACACTTACAGCACTCATTGGTTGGTCTAAGACAAACGTTATCGCTGAGGATGGACCAAAACAAGTAGATGCGACAATCACAAACTTCAGATTTATGAATCTCTCTAGAACAATTGTTGGAGATATCTACTATACAGATAACTTCTACTTTGATTTAGACTGGGCAGCTAATACAACAGGCGCAACATTAAAAGAAGGTGACTACTTTACGATTGACCTTCCAGATACAGTTATGTTCTCATCCGATTCAAGTCCTATCGACTTTGATATCTATGACACTGATGGAACAGGTGCTGTAATTGCGAAAGCACATATCACTGCAGGTACAAATGGCGCAACCGCAAAAGTTGTATTTACAAATTGGGTTGAAAATCGCTATAACGTAAAAGGTAATATTCAACTCTCTGCTAGATTTGATCTAACAAGAGTTCCTGTTAACCAGTCCACTTCATTCACTGTTTCCGTAAATGCTGGCAAATCAAATACTACTTCATCATCTGGTTCAGTGAATGTAGCTGGTCCACAGGTTCTAACTGATGAAGAATTAAATAAGTTTGCTTGGTACGATACAGAAAATCCTCATCTTGCGAACTGGGAAATTCGTATCAATCACAAAAAAGCAACACTACCAAATGTTACAATCCACGACACAATCGTTGGTTCCACCGAAAAAATCTTAAAGGACACAATCCGACTTTCTAAAGTTCAAATGGATCAGTACGGTAACGATATTGCTGGAACATCTACACCAGTAGACTTAACTGGTAAATTAACAATGTCCGATAACGACCAGACATTTACAATCAATGTTGGAAATGTTAACGGTGAACAGTATCGTCTTACTTACCAATCCACATATACAGAAGGTACAAATCTTAACAACAAGCTTACATTAGCATCTGTAGATGAAACTTATACATTTGACGCTCATTTCTCAAGAGCTTCCTCTGGTGGTTCTGGTTCTGGTGATCTTGCAAATAAGATCAAATTAACAAAAGTTGATGAAGACGATAACACTATTACTCTAGCAAATGCTGTATTTACAGTTACACAACCAGATGGCACAACATTTGATTTAACAACAGGGGCAGATGGAACTGTTACTTCTGAAGCTTTAGTACAAGGTACATACAAAGTTAAGGAAAAGACAGCACCTAGCGGATATGAATTGAACGATACAGAATACACACTAGAAGTAACAAGCGCAGGTGGTGCATTACAAACAATCACTGATAAGCCAATCAAAACAGATATCTCTGTTACTAAGACATGGGTTGGTCCTAAGGCTGGACCAGTCACAGTTCATTTATTCGCAAACGGAACAGATACAGGTACTACACTAACACTAGATGATTCAAATAACTGGACAGGTAGTTTCGCTAACGTACGTAAGTACGATCAAAATGGTACGGAAATCCAATACACAGTTACTGAAGATGCCATAAATGGTTATGACACTACAATCACTGGTGACCAAACAACAGGCTTCACCATCACAAATACGGAACAGCCAAAGAACATTACTCCACCAAAGCAGAATACCACTACACCAAAGACAAGTGATAACACAAACATCTATCTCTACTTCGGTATGTTGTTTATTGGTATTATCACTAGTGGTTACCTCTTTGCGAAGAGAAAATCATATAGATAGTTAAAAAGCCATTCTACACAATGGCTTTTCTTTATACACAAAAGAAAAACTGGAATTTCTTCCAGTTATAGAATTTCGATAAATTTCTTTGTTTCTTCTTCTTTCTTCTGCTCTGTTGGTAATTCAATCTTTAAGATACCATTGTCAAAAGATGCGTGAATATCTGTATCCTTGATTGCGTCACCTACATAGAATGTACGTGATGTACTACCGCTGAATCTTTCCTGACGTAAGATTCTACCCTTATCATCAGTTTCTTCGTTAGAAGATGTACGAGCAGCACTGATTGTTAGATTACCATTGAATAAGCTAATGGATACTTCATCCTTCTTATATCCAGGAACTTCTACTTCTAAGATGTACTTTCCATCCTTCTCACGAACATCTGTCTTTAAAATATTATTTCCTGTAAATACTGGTGCTCTAAATACATCATCAAACATATCATTGAATAAATCATTCTTTCTTGTTGTCATATATTTCATATCATATACCTCCTAAGGTCTTTCACCTTACACATATTAATATACTCATATTTTTAGCACTGTCAATACATAAGTGCTAATTTTTTTAAAAATTTTTTTATATTTATAGTATATATACATAAAAAGCCTTTATTTAAAGGCTTTTTATTATTAGCATAATTATTGTGTGATTGCTAATTAATTACCGTATTTATAGAGAATAAATGACTCATCATCTGATTTTAAATGTATTTCTTTACCCTCTATCGTGTAATAATAAATCTTCTTTTCATCATTTATCGTCATCTCAAGTTGGTTACCATGATTCTTCCATTGAAAAGCAACTTTCGTCAAATCGTCATAATAAACACCTGAATAATCAGGGTTAAACTGGATTGTAACATCATCTTCATAGTCCGGAAACCATACTCCTACAAAGTCATACTTTCTTGTCTCTTGATAAAAGAAATTCAAAAAGAAAATCAACACAATAATTGGGATTACATTTTTTAATATCTTTACGATAAATGTTTTTTGTTTGTTTGATATCTGCATTGTATTTCTCCACATGTAATCATATACCTTTCAAAGAATAATACAAAACGACAGATTATACTGTCGTTTATTCTGTATATAAATCTCTTAGTTTTTGTAATGCATATTTATCAAGATTGTATTCTTTTTCAAAGTATTCATCAAAGCTGCTGTACTTCTCTTTGATGCGTTTGAGTGAATATGCCGCATTGGTATATGTTACTCCCTCATACGCCAGTAACATACCCGCAAGTTCTCCATCTATTTTTGTAAGAGGAAAATCCTTCTTAAAACGATCGATATATTCTTTGCGATATTCATTCGTTAACATGTAGTCATACATCGCTGTTTCTTCATCAACACCAAGTGCCAAGAGAATTAAGAGCGCCGCTATTCCTGTACGGTCTTTCCCAGCAGAACAATGGAATAAAATTGGTACATTCCCTGCTACGATATCCTCAAATATTTTCTTATATGCATAACAGAATGGTAAGTTACCATACACCTTATGTGTGAATTCATCATTGTTTTCTTTAGAATATACATTTTCTGCGATAAGTGCAGCTGGCGAGAAGTTTACTTCTGTTCCATCCGCGTGTATTGCGGCTGATAAATGAATATATTCGGCACCATCTAGCTCAGGATCTGGTGCTTGTTCAACTTCTTCCTTCGAACGTAAATCATAAATCTTCTGAATATGTAAGGAATTTAAGATTTTAAGTTCATTTTGGTCAAAGTCCATTAAACGACTGCTACGAAAGAAATATCCCTTCTTAACATGTTTACCGTTCTGTGTCTTATAACCACCTAGATCACGTAAGTTTCTTTTCTTTTCGATGCCGAGAATATCACTCATTTCTTCACACCCAAAATCCTTTCCGCAGTTTCAATCTGTTCTTTTGTAGGTTGTGGCGTATCCATTAGAGGATAACTGATTCCCATCTTCTCGTATTTCGAGATACCTAATACATGATATGGTAACACTTCTACTCTTTCAACGGAATCTAGCGTATCGATAAATTCTCTTAACTTCTGTAAGTCCTCTTCATTTGCGGTAATTCCAGGAACCAAAACATGTCGAATCCACATTGGGATATGATGATCGGAAAGATATTTCGCACATGCCAAGATATTTTCGTTTGTTACACCCGTTAGATAACGATGTACTTTATCATCAATCTCTTTTAAGTCAAAGAGAACTAAATCTGTTACTTTCATGAGTCTTTCAAACTTAGAGAAAAATGGCTCATCGTATGTAAATGGATTACCCGCTGTATCTAGAGTACAGTGGATACCATGCTTATGCGCTAGTTCAAATAGTTCAATCATGAAATCCATCTGTAAGAGGGCTTCTCCTCCAGATACGGTAATTCCACCACCATTAACCCAATAGTTTTTATAGCGTAATGCCTTTTGCAATACTTCCTCAGCGGTATAAAGTTCTCCTCCTGCCATTTCCCAAGTATCTGGATTATGGCAATATTTACAACGCATATTACAGCCTTTTAAAAATATGATAAATCTAACTCCAGGTCCATCAACTGCCCCGAAGGTTTCAAATGAATGTATACGTCCCTTCATATTCTCACTCCTTTATATCATTCTGTATAAAAATGACTCTGTAGATAACAGAGTCATTTTATCAAACTATAGTCCTGTTTTACACAAGAACGATTACATATGATCGTGGAATGTTCTTGCGATAACGTCTAACTGTTGTTCTCTTGTTAGAGAGATAAACTTAACTGCATATCCGGAAACACGGATTGTGAAGTTAGCGTATTCTGGCTTCTCTGGATGTTCCATCGCATCAACGAGCTTCTCCTTGCCGAAGACGTTAACGTTGAGGTGGTGAGCACCTTGGTCAAAGTAACCATCTAATACGTTTACAAGATTGTTAGATCTTTCAACATCACTATGACCCAATGCATTAGGATCCATTGTCTGTGTATTAGAAATACCATCTAATGCCCAGTGATATGGAAGCTTTGTGAGTGAGTTCAAGGATGCTAGTAAGCCATTCTGTTCTGCACCATAAGATGGGTTAGCACCTGGAGCTAATGGTGTCCAAGCACGACGACCATCCGGCATATTACCTGTGTACTTACCGTAAACAACGTTTGATGTAATTGTCAAAATTGAAGTTGTAGCTTCAGAGTTACGGTATGTGTGGTGCTTCTTAATCATTGTGATGAATGTCTTTAATAACCATACACCAATTTCATCTGCACGGTCATCATCATTACCATACTTAGGGAAGTCTCCTTCTGTTACGTAATCAACAACCAATCCATTTTCATCACGAACTGTCTTAACCTTTGCATACTTAATTGCGGATAATGAGTCAATAACATGGCTGAATCCTGCAATACCTGTAGCGAATGTTCTTCTAACATCTGTATCAATTAAAGCCATTTCAGCTGCTTCATAGTAATACTTGTCATGCATGTATTGGATGAGGTTTAAGATATTTACATATAAACCTGCTAACCAATCTAACATCTGAACATATCTCTCTTCTACTTCAGCGTAGTCTAAGTATTCAGAAGTAATTGGACGGTATGCTGGACCAACTTGCTTAAAGCTCTTTTCATCTACACCACCATTGATAGCGTATAGAAGTGCCTTTGCAAGGTTTGCACGCGCACCGAAGAACTGCATTTCCTTACCAGTCTGTGTAGCTGATACGCAGCAGCAGATGCTGTAATCATCTCCCCATTCAGGGCGCATTACATCGTCATTTTCATACTGAATAGAACTTGTTGTAACAGAAATCTTAGCCGCATACTTACGGAAGTTTTCTGGTAAACGGGATGAGTACAATACTGTTAGGTTAGGTTCTGGTGAAGGACCCATGTTTTCTAATGTATGTAAGAAACGGAAGTCGTTCTTTGTAACCATAGAGCGACCATCCATACCCATACCTGCAACTTCTAGTGTTGCCCATACTGGGTCACCAGAGAATAATTCATTGTATGCAGGAATACGAGCAAACTTAACCATACGGAACTTCATAACGATATGGTCAATTAATTCCTGTGCTTCGCTTTCTGTTAATGTACCTGCTTCTAAGTCTCTTTCGATATAGATATCTAAGAATGTGGAGATACGTCCTACAGACATCGCAGCACCATTCTGTGTCTTGATAGCTGCTAAGTAACCGAAGTACAACCACTGAACTGCTTCTTTCGCGTTGGACGCTGGACCGGAAATATCATATCCGTATAGAGCTGCCATCTTCTTCATACCTTCTAATGCACGAATTTGTTCAGATAGTTCTTCTCTTTGACGGATGATGTCATCCACCATTGTGCCATCACCACAGTTTAACTTGTCTTCTTCTTTCCATGCAATCAATTGGTCAATACCATATAAAGCTACACGACGGTAGTCACCAACGATACGTCCACGACCATATGTATCTGGTAAACCAGTAATAACGTGACTGCTTCTAGCAATCTTCATCTCTGGTGTATATGCATCAAATACTGCTTGGTTGTGTGTCTTATGATACTCAGTAAAAATCTTATGTAATTCTGGATTTGGTGTGTAGCCATATGTAGATAACGCTTCTTCTGCCATACGGATACCGCCATAAGGCATAAACGCTCTCTTTAAAGGCTTGTCTGTTTGAAGACCTACAACCTTTTCCAAATCCTTTAAGGATTCATCAATATAGCCTGGGCCATATGCAGTTAAGCCTGATACTATATCAGCCTCTTCGTCTAGAACGCCACCCTTTGCACGTTCAGCCTTCTGCAATTCCTGTAATTTGCCCCAAAGCTTGTTAGTCGCATCTGTTGCGTCAGCCAAGAAACTCTCATCACCATCATATGGTTTGTAGTTTGCTTGGATGAAGTCGCGAACATTGCATTCTTCCTTCCAGTTTCTTCCCTGGAAGCCTTGCCATTTTTCATTATTTAGCATTGTCATCTCCTCCGTCTACCTAACGTTTTTTATTGTAAATGAAAGCAGTTTATACGTCCAATGATATTATCAGAATTATCAGATTATTTTTTGTTTGTGAGTTTTGGTGAATTTTACCCAAACTTCAAACACTATTAGTTAATCATTGATATAACATGCAAGCATCATAAATCACTATCATTTCTCAGTTAGTTTTAGTAAACTAACTGAATTATACGCCCATGTATTTGTTCTTTCAAGAAGTACGTTAATAAATTCGCAAAGGGCTAGATTTGAATGTATCTAGCCCTTTGAAATTGATTGTAATGCTTGTTCTAAAACAGCTACTGTCATGATTGATTTTTCTAACCAGACATTCATCTGTTCTGTATTTTTTGTGTCTATGATTTCCTGCATATATAGGAATTCATTCTTCATTGGATCTTCCTCTACAACAACATCAATCTCTTCTGTTGTGTTTGTAATACGATCATGTCTTTTCCCGTATCGTACATAACCCGGTCTTTCAGGATATACTATCGTTCCCTCTTCACCTTGTATTATTACGAATGGGTCAGATGTAGAATCCTTTGCGGCTGTACATACCGCTTGGAAGTTAGAATATTCCATCATTAAGATGCCCGATGTATCTACTCCATTCTTTGCTAGATTTGGATAATATTTTACATGCCTTGGCATACCAAATAAACCTACCACAAAGTGAATATTATACACATTCAAATCCATGAGTGCTCCACCAGCATGTGCTTTATCAAAGGTTGGTGTAATGATACCTTTCCTAAATTCATCATAGCGACTGGAATACTTACTAAAGTTAGCTTGTATAAGTTTAATAATTCCTATCCTTGGAAGTTCTTCCATTAGATGTTCATAGTTTTTGCTATATCTAGAAAGAATTGCCTCAAATAACATGCATTCATGTTTGACTGCTAGTGCTTGAAGTTCTTTGGCTTCCGCTACAGTTACAGTAAATGGTTTTTCCACAATGACATGCTTTCCCGCAAGAATTGCGTCCTTAGCGTATTGATAATGTAATGCATTGGTTAAACCAATATAGACTGTATCGAATGAATGATCACTTAAAAACTCTTGATAATCTATGTACTGACTTGAAATCTGATACTTTTCAACAATTGGTTTTCCCTTTAATTCATTACGGCACCATAGTGCAGTAACTGCAATCTCTCCTCTTTGCATCGCCTCAATCGCGATGGGAACTATCATTCCATTTCCAACGATACCGACCTTCATAGATTATTTTCTTCCTTAGTCGATTAATCCAAAATGTTTGAATGCATGGTAAATACCATCATCAAGAATATCTTTCGTGACATAGTCTGCGATAGCCTTGACACTCTCTGCACCGTTTCCCATCGCAATAGATACACCGCAATAGGACAACATCGGTATATCATTTTCACTATCACCAATCCCTATCGCATCACTACGATCTGCGTGATAATATTCCAATACCTTTTCAATACCTGTTCCTTTATTGATATCTTTGTTTGTTATCTCCGCGCCATAGAACTTCTTGATTGGATCTTCAATAACACGTGTAAGAATGTAGTGATCATGTAGAACTTCTTCTAGCTGATCAAACTCATGACCATCTTCGCTATATACACAGATTTTGTATATCTCATCATCTTCGTGTGCCGCCTCTTCTGGATAGATACAATTTGCCATCGCATTCCGTACTTTCTCTTCATGACTTGCGTCTGGTAACGAGAAGTATTTCAATTGAAAATCATATCCTAGTTGATTACCATAGGCTCCTGCGTTTCCTTCTAAACCATATCCAAGGCCCATACCATTTATTGTATCTTTTAGGTGTTGGAGTTCTTCTTTTGAAATTGGACTATCATAGATACATTTACGGTCAGCATATACTTTCGCACCAGCCGCAAGGATATAACCGTCAATATCATAATCTAGATATGTCACAATCTCTGCTAGGCTTCTACCTGTACACAAGAATACTTTATGGCCATTTTGTCTGGCTTTGTGGATAGCTTGCAAAGCACTTTCTGGTGTTTCATTCGTTGTTGGACTATATAAAGTGCCATCAATATCTAGAAATATGTATTTTGTCATATCAAATCCTCCGCCTCTATTATAGCCAAAAAAAGATTGGCATGTGCCAATCTCTTACATTCCTTGGATATTTGCTTTTTTAATTCGACTCATTAATACTGGAACGATTAATAAGCAGATAATCATTGTCACTAAGTTGTACCACAAGTTATAACCCAATGAGAACGTCCACGCTGGTAAACTTCCTGCCGCAGTACCCTCTGCCCAGAAATAGGCACCAGAAATCACTGTAGAGAAATACTTAATTACCATCACAATCACAATACCAAAGTGGCCCTTTGTGCTTGTTAGGAATAAACCTAACGCAATTACCAATCCAGCTAGTACGATACCACCTACTAGAGCCATTAGATTCATGCCGTAAGAATAATAAACTGCAGCACAAGCTGATAAACCAATTAAAGATACTACAGTTAATACCACTGGTTTGCTTGCATGTTCAAATGGTTTAAACAATGACACCATTCCAACAATACTGATTGGTAGTACATAGTCTAATACAATCTGCATTGGTTGAACAAAGTACATTGGGAAACCTAATACAATTGTTAGTAAGAATGACGCAAGACCACATAGTGCTCCATACTTCCAACCAAGATGATATGATGCAATCATAAGTGGAATTAATTCAAGTTCAATTGATCCACCGTTAGGCATCTGTAGGAAAGGTATCATATTTCCTACCATTTTTAGCGCTACGTATAACGCCATGTAGATTGCCATAAATGCAATCTTTTTAGTCTGATCGTTTTTCATAAAAAAATACACCTCCATTTTGAAGGCGCAAGGAATTAAAGAACTGAACTCCCTACGCTAGCTTTACCTAGATCAGGTGATAAGGGTTTTTCTCAGCATGCATGCACCCCTGTTCACACAATTAATCATATCACTTTTTATAGTGAAAGAAAAAGAATATTGCTTGGATGCCCCGTCCTTACAATACTCTTTATTATTTCGCATATTCCAGTGTAATTTGAGGAGGACACGGATATGCATGGTTTTTTCCGGACATTATGTCAATTAGATTTTTTACAGGTCTGCCCATGACTTGTAAATAAAGGATTCCGGAACACGCAGGGACTGATGTATAAAGGAGTGTGTGATGGAAAGAGTGAGACATCAGTTAGCCTGTGCTAACTGTATGTTAGCAAACACTAACATTCCTGTCAACAAAGATTATCATTTTTTATCAAAATTATTTTATGTCTTCTAATGACGTTACAAAAAGACAATATATGTTACGCCATATATTGTCTTATGTATTGATTAGTCACTCATCTTTTGAATGAGTTCATATTGAGTACTTGTCATTTTAAAGTGTGCGATTCCACAGTTTGGAACTGGATGAATGCCAAGTTCGGAGGCTTCTTGGAAAATATCCTCCTTTTTGAATCCAAATAATGCTTCTAGACATACAAGATAGAAGTCTCCGTGAGAAACCAGTAACACTTTATCCTGATCTTGATGCGTATCATAGATTTCTTGGAACATCGAATACATACGCCTTGTAACATCGCTATGTTCCTCGCCACCTACATCACCATAATGCGTATCCATAAAGCGTTTACTACTAGGGTCTGCCTCTTTGAATGTTAGACCCTCAAGATCACCATAATTTACTTCACAAATCTTTTTTGTATAAACAATATTCCCTGGGTGATATTGAGCAACAATTTCTGCAGTATCACGAGCACGCTCAGAAGTTGAAACATAAATGGTAGAGAAATGTATATCCTTTAACTTCTCGGCTGCCAATTTTGCTTCTTGAATGCCTTTTTCTGTTAAAGGACTATCACATCTACCTTGCATACGTTCCTGTACGTTAAATCTTGTTTCACCATGGCGCATCAAGTAAATATCAATTGTCTTTGGATCATAGAGTTGACGATACTCATTCACGTCGATTGGTTCTTGGTCTAAGAAGAACTCTCCATCTTTATAATGGAATATCAACATACCAGTATTCGGCATGAGCCAACGATTCTGTTCCTTACAGCGATTTACATATTCATCTAAATTCATACCGAATAAAATTTCTAAGATACGCACTGCGTAAGCACCATGGCTTACTAGAAGAATGGTATCTCCATCATGAGACTCATCAACGATACTCTGCATTGTGGTAAAAACGCGCTTTGCAAATCCTTCACTTGTTTCTCCACCTTTTGATGACCAATCATCAAAGAATGGAGAATCTAAAACTTCTTCCTTACGTGCACCATCTAACGAACCAAAAGAGAACTCCTTTAAACCTTTGGTAAGAATTAAGGGAATATCATGATACTTACAGATTTCTTTTGCAGTATCCCAAGCTCTTTCAGAGGTTGAAGAATATGCACGATTAAATGGCACATTTCTGAGTGCAGACGCAACATTTTCTGCCTGTTGAATACCCTCTTCTAAGAGTGGACTATCACACCAGCCCTGCATCCGACCTTTACGGTTAAATAAGGTTTTTCCATGTCTAACAAAATAAAATTTCAATTCCATGTATTTTGTACCCCAATTCTTTGTATTTTTCTTTTATTTTTCACAAATAGTGTTGGTATAAATCTCTATGAATACTATAATAATTTAGTCGTTATGATAGTATCATATACGTATATACTACATTCTGAAAGGGTATTATGAATTTTCTTAGAAATAAACTACACTTAACATATCCACAGATGATTATTCTGGGATTTGGCGCAATTATCGTATTCGGTGCATTGTTACTGATGACGCCATTTGCCAGCCAGTCTGGACAATGGACTCCATTTATCAATGCGCTATTCACATCCACGTCATGTGTTTGTGTAACGGGATTGGTTGTATACGATACTGCCACATATTGGAGCTTCTTTGGACAGCTGGTGATTATTATTCTGATTCAGATTGGCGGACTTGGTGTTGTGACTGTTATCACATCCCTTGCACTGATTACCGGTAGAAGAATTGGTTATCTTGCTCGTTCCACTTTGGCAAACTCCATTTCAATTTCAGCGGTTGGTGGTATTATCCGCTTACTACACTTTATCTTTAAGATTACATTTATGGTCGAAGGTTTCTTCGCCCTACTAATGTCATTTACATTCATACCAGAGTTTGGACTCATCAGGGGTATTTGGTACAGTATCTTCCATTCCATCTCAGCCTTCTGTAATGCTGGTTTTGATTTAATGGGTGTTCGTGAACCATTCTCATCCCTATCAAGTTATGTATCTAATCCAATTATCAATATTTCAATTATGTTGTTAATTCTGATTGGTGGATTAAGTTTCTCCACTTGGGCAGATATCAAAGAATATAAGTTCAAACTACATCGTTATCACATGCAATCTAAAATCATCTTGATTATGACCGCGATTTTGGTTGTATTCCCTGCAATCTACTTCTTCTTTGTGGATTTTACAGGTATGCCTCTAGGCACAAGAATTCTAGCATCCTTCTTCCAATCTGTTACACCACGTACAGCTGGATTTAATACGGTAGATCTTACAAAGATGTCTGAATCCAGTATCTTCTTACAGATTGTGTTGATGTTAATTGGTGCTGCACCTGGTTCTACTGGTGGTGGTATGAAGATAACAACCTTCTTCGTATTAGTCACAACAAGTATGGCAATCTTTAGAAATCGTTCTCGTACGGAGTGCTTTGGCAGAACAATCCCAGAGACAGTCGTACGTAACGCTGCCACAATCTTAATGCTATATATCTCATTATGTGTGGGTGCTGCTATGATTATTAGTGTCATCGAAAATGTCCCAATGATAACCGCAATGTATGAGACTGCTTCCGCAATCGCTACCGTAGGTTTAACACTTGGTATCACACGCGATTTAACAATCATTTCAAGATCAATCTTAATCTTCCTGATGTTTGCGGGACGTATTGGAGGACTTACCCTGATTTATGGTATGTTCCCATTCCGCAATCAATGCTTAGGTAGATATATTGAAGAAAACGTAGCTGTAGGCTAAATAGGAGAGAGTATGAAACAGATTTTAATTATTGGTATGGGTCGTTTTGGCCGTCATATCGCCCGCAAGTTAAACGATTTAGATATTCAGGTATTAGGTATTGATAACGATGAGGAAAAGGTAAGAGAAGTATTACCTTATGTTACAAACGCTGAAGTTGGTGATGCGACAAACCAAGACTTCTTAAAGACACTTGGTCTTAAGAACTTCGATGTATGTATCGTAGCGGTTGGCGATAACTTCCTAGCATCCCTAGAAATTACATCCTACCTAAAGGAATTAGGCGCAAGAAAAGTCGTATCCCGTGCTGCACGTGATACACAAGAAAAGTTCTTACTACGTAATGGCGCAGATGCAGTTGTGTATCCTGAAAAATTAATGGGTAACTTAACAGCGATGCGTTATAGCAGTGATAATATATTTGACTACATTCAGATTGGCAAAGACTTTGCAGTATTCGAAATCGCTGTCCCAAATGAATGGTTAGGTAAGACAATTGGTCAGGTAGATGTTCGTAAGCACTATAACATCAATATCATCGCAATCAAGAAGGATGACGATATCTCTGTTACACCAGGAGCTGCACACGTACTCAATTCCGAAGAATCTCTATTAGTATTAGGAAAAGACAAAGATATTCGTAGCGCATTCCATATTTTAGGTTAATCTTCATTTCGATACGCATGACTTGGAGATATTCCAAAATGTTTTTTATACAATCGACTAAAATATAATGGATCTTGATATCCTACATTCCAAGCAGCCTCTTTTACTGAATAACCCTTTAGTAATAAGTCGGCTGCTTTTCTTAATCGCAAACGAATCAAATAGTCGATTGGACGAATATGGTAGACTTTGTTGAACTTATAGGAAAAATGTGCCTCATCCATCTGTGCAGCTTCTGCTAAATCTTTTAACTTTAAATTCTTATAATAAGCCATCTCCATTAGTTCAATCGCATTTTCAATTTGTAATAACTCTTGATTAATATAGGAATACCCAAAGGAACTTAGAATCAATTGTTGTGCGATTAAATTACGTTGAATCTGATCATCCCAATTTGCACGTATGACACTATTTTTTAAACGATTCAATAACTCAATAGAACTACTATCTTGAAACGCAGAAATTTCATATACCATATTCATGATATCGCTGCTGCCATGCCATGGAACCTCTGGGTCATAGTAGATATTCAAATGAACAAACGGTTCTTTTGAACTTACTTCAAATAGAACTCTCTGATTTTTCGCTCCATGGATAATATGATTTGGATTTGCATCAAAAGTTTGATCATTAAACGAAATTTTCGCACTTCCTGAAAGGGGATAAATAAAGGCACTATGTGTAGTATCGTAGGAAATTTGTTTTCCACTCTCTTTCTTCTGCATAGATATACCTGTAATCAATAATTTACGACTGGTATACTCCTTTTGGCAGGCAATCATAAAGTCTTTTTTTTGCATCGTTTTACCTCTTCTTTAGACAATCTTTCTTATATGGATAATATTTTACATAATTATCCATGTTTTTTTACTATTCTACATTTAAAATGATAAACTTTCCATTTATAATGATACGGTGGTTAGTTTTCTCTAACTAACTTACTTGAAAGGTATGACATAAACTCTAATGATAGCGAAGTCGAAACGTGATATTACATTTCCATATCTATTACTGTTCTTATGTATCTGTTTGGGGATTTCTTTGCTCGTTGCCGTATCTCTTGGTGCTGTAAAGATTCCTATTGCGGATACATATCAAATTATCATCAATCAACTATTTCATATTGGAAATGTAGATCATATTACGAAATCTACAATTGCGATTATATGGAATATGCGTAGTCCTCGTGTCATTATGGGGCTTATCGCTGGTGCAGGTCTTGCGCTTTGTGGTAGTACGATGCAGACGACGGTGAATAACCCAATATGTGAACCATATATATTAGGAATCTCTGCAGGTGCAACCTTTGGTGCAACTCTCTTAATCATTCTGGGTCTTAAATCCTTTATCGGTTTTGGTGCTTTCCTTGGTGCAATCATTGCAACAATCATCGTATTGGTAATTGCTTCTGCAAGCAAAAAGATTACAACCACAAGTCTTATATTATCTGGCGTTGTCGTCAATGCCCTCTTTAGTGCAATTTCCAACTTCATCATCTCTATCGGCGCAAACTCCGACAGTATGATGACCATCAAATTCTGGACCATGGGTTCTCTTGCTAGCTCCTCATGGGGAAGTATTATCCTACCACTCATCATTGTCCTTGTTGCTTGTATCTTTTTTATGACACAACACCGCATCATGAATGCAATGTTGATGGGAGATGAAGTCGCAATTACTCTAGGTATTTCCCTACAGAAATACAGAATGATTTACATGCTAGTCATATCATTTATAACAGGTATTCTCGTTTCAAGTTGTGGAATTATCGGCTTTGTGGGACTCATTACACCACATATCGCAAGAACTCTTGTCGGTACAAATCACCAGAAAATGATTCCTATCTCAATCGTCCTAGGAAGTCTCTTTGTGGTATGGGCAGATGTACTATCACGTTGTCTTATACCGAATGCGGAGTTACCAATTGGTATCTTTACGGCACTTGTTGGTGCACCATTCTTTGTCTACATTGTCATTAAGAATCAGAAAGGTGGTTAAATATGGATCTAACTTGTAAAGATGTATGTTATTCCATCAAGGATAAAAAAATTCTAGACCACGTTTCCATCAATGTAGATAAACAGCGCTTCGTTTCTATACTTGGCCCAAACGGTTGTGGAAAGACAACACTGCTAAAGAATATCTACCGTGTTTTGAAAAGAGATTCTGGTGAAATTTTATTCAATGATCAAAGCATCGATGATTTACACCTAAGAGAAGCCGCAAAGAAAATTGCAGTCGTAGCACAGTTCAACGAAATCAATTTTGATTGTAGCGTCAAAGATATGGTTCTTCTTGGGAGAACGCCTCATATCCCATTTATGCAATCAGAAACGCAGAAAGATTATAAAATCGTTGAAGACGCACTACAGAAAGTTGGCATGCTAGATAAAGCAGACCGTTCCTATCTCTCCTTGTCCGGAGGGGAAAAACAACGTGTTGCCTTAGCCCGTGCCATCGCACAACAACCAACTCTACTTCTATTGGATGAGCCAACCAATCACTTAGATATTCGATATCAAATTGAAATTCTGCAAATCGTAAAAGACTTAAATATCAATGTTCTTGCGGTATTACATGATATTCAACTTGCATGTCGCTATTCAGATTATATCTATCTGATGAAGCAAGGCACCATCCGCTATGAAGGAAAACCACAAACAACAATTACAGAACAATCGATGCATGACGTATATGGCATCAACTGTAAACTGACATGGACCCCTGATCAACAGGCATTAATAGAGTATATATGAAAGGAAAACTCATGAAAAAATTATTAAACGCTACACTCGCTGCAGTATTATCATTCTCATTGATTGGTTGCAGCAACAAATCCACAACATCCCAAAAGGACAGCACAACATCAACAACAGAAAACACAACAGAAACAAAAGCAGAAGAAACAAAGTATCCTGTAACAATCACTACATACAATGGTGATGGTACAGAAATTACACAAACATTTGAACAAGCTCCTGAACACGTAATTACAAACAACTTATCTGCTACAAAGATCCTAATTGATTTAGGTCTACAAGATAAGATTGTTGGTATGCTTGATCCAGATAACAAGGTTACAGATAGCTACGCTGAAGCAATCGAAAAGATTCCTCACATCGGAGATAAGAAGACAGTTTCTCAAGAAGTAGCACTCTCCTACAACCCTGATGCAATTATCGGCAGAAATATGATGTTCTCAGATAAGTCACTCGGAACTGTAGATACATGGAACCAAAATGGTATCAATATCTACTCCCAAAAGGCATCTGTTTCTAATACAGAACAAAGCTTAAACAACGTTATTGAAGACATCATCAATATCGGTATCATCTTCAACGTACAAGAAAAAGCAAACGCATACGCAAAGCAGCTACAAGAAAGAGTTGATTCTGTACTATCCGCTAATAAAAACCAACCAAAGGAATTAAAGAATGCGCTCATCATGTGTGCATACAATGATGAAACATACGGTGCATATAAGTCAGCACTACAAGAAAGTGTTCTAAATGCATTCGGTTATACAAATGTCGCAACAGGTACTTCTGGATTAACTCTAGAAAACTTAGTAACATCTGCACCTGAATTCATTATCTACGTTACAAGTGACCGTAATCAGAAGTTAGATGCTAACGCTGTAGAACTTATGAAGAATAACGCAGTACTCGCTGATGTTCCTGCAATCAAAAATGGTAAGATCCTAACAATCTCTTATGATGAGTTCATGGATTATGGTCCATCTGTGATTGACGCTCTTGAATCAATCAACTCATTCCTAAAGAAATAAGATGATTCAAACAAAACTATCACTACCACAAAACTATGATCCATGTCAGGAATATCCACTCATTCTAATCAATGATGGTGATCTTCATCACTTCACTGCTTTCAAAGAAAAAGCAATTCTTATTGGTCTAATACCAGAAAATAGAGTAGTGGATTACACGCCATGGCACGCTACTGCAATCCGTTTGGGCGCAGAAAACTTTGGTGGTCAAGCAGATGAATACCACAACGAACTATTCCACAAAGTTCTACCAGAACTTCAAAGTAAGTATTCTATCGATACAAGCAAAATCTTTTATGGAGGATACTCCTTAGGTGGACTAGCAGCAGTATATAGCTTGTATCGCACAAATATTCCTAGTGCTGTATTCTCTATCTGTGGATCATTTTGGTATCCTAAGTTTGTTGAATTCTGTAAAGAGAATCCCGTTATCAACCAAAACGCTAGCGTTTACTTGTATAACGGCAAAACAGAAGGTTCACACCACAACAATATTTTAGATAACGCCCCACAGTGTGCAGAGGAGATTCATTCGAGTCTGCATAAACAGTTGAATGACTTTACATCTGTATTTGATGAGTTTGGGCATCATGAAAATCTAGCCAATCGTTATAAAGCATTATCTGATTGGTTAGAAAAACAACTATAAGTACTACATTATAAAAGGCGCTAGCTATAAAGCTAACGCCTTTTACCTATATCGGATGATACTACCCCTTATAACAAGAAAAGACCTCCGCATGGTCTTCTCTTGTTTTTATTTAATAAGGGGATAGAATTTCACTGATGTTTGCTAAGGGGAGCAATCATTCAGGGCAGATATTCCTATCTGCACTTATATAGTACAAATTTATTGTCATTCAAATATGGCAAGATTTTGTAAAATTATGTGATGTACTATCCAAGAATTTTTGTGATGCTAGCTGCCTTGTTTTGACGTAGTAATGCTGTAAGTGGAGAAAGCGCACCACCTAATGCTGCTACACACTGGAAGGCAAACATTGCATAGTAGTTCATCTTATCTACAAGACCTCTCTCCATTAACTCAGGTAATACCTGGAAAGAGTCCATCATACGAACATTGACATATCCTTCTTCATGGAAAGCCTGTGTAACAGTTAATGCAAAGTCAAACTTATTTGCATAATAAACACCAATAACCATTAATACGAAGCAGATTGCAATTCCAATCTTACTTAACTTACCCGCACCCTTTTGGTATGCAGTTAATGTCATAAAGCCCATCGCTACACCAGCAAGAATTGAGATATATCCTAACTGACCAATCACAACAATCAGAATAGCACCTGCAATAACACCACCTAAAGCAAATGCTGTACCTAGTGCATAGTTTTCAACGAAAGTAGGAGCCTGTGCTTGTGCTTCTGCATGATCTGCTAACATTTGTACTGCAACTTCTTCTGTAAAGAAGTGAATTGCACCTTGCTTGATGAATACTCTTGTCTCTGCTGGTTCTAATGTTTCTTCTGCACAGTTAGAGTAACCATTCATATGGAACCAGTTAATGATTTCTGGGATAGATGAAATAATATTCTTTGCTCTACCATTTGCAGTAAATGCTGTTTTGAATGTAATTGTTACAACATTACCATTTGCTTTTGCACTACCCACCTTCTTTACAGCACTTACAAGACCACGTAGATTTAAATCATTTGGTTTATGATTGTCTTGGTCAACAACACAGAACTTGGCAATGACTGTGTATACATTCTGGAATATTGTTAATGCATATGTATAACCCATCTCTGTCGCACAAGCCACACCTGCGTCCTTATCATAGGTGATTCCTAAGCCACTTGCTACTCTACCTAAAATTGTATAATCCTTCATATTTCCTCCATAAAATAAAAAGATAGATTACTCTATCTTATTTTTACCATACTATTCTACTATTTCTGACATAGCAGATGCAACAATAGCCATATTTGTTACGAAAGATTTCTTATCTTCAGCACTTAAATGACCTAACGCTTTTGTAAGAACCTTGCTAATTCTTTCTACAATACGGTCAGTGACTTCTTTGCCAGTTGTTGTCAATACAGCATGTGCACCATATCTACTCTTACCATTTCGATATTCAAAACGGATGAATTTTTCTTTTGCTAACTCCGCAAGAGATCTAGATACTGCTGCCTTATCCATCTTACTACATTCAACCAATTCTGTGTTTGTTAAGCCCTGAGGGGTAAAACCTAAATATAATAGTAGCATTGTCTCTGCACCCTTTAGCTTTGTTGATTTAATTTCTTCTGCCTTAATTGCTTGAATGCAATAATTAAATGCATTTGCTGCAACCACGAAATCACGGCCCTTCTTGTTCATTTTATCATTTTCCCTTCCAATTATCATTCGCATGCATGGTATTTAACCACCGTAACTACATACCGACAATTTCTATTATAAATAATTATTTCAATAATTTATATAGTTTAAGAATAATATTTCTGTTTTTTGTACATTTTTGAACATTTCAGTGAAAATTTTTCAAAAAGTGCATGCATGTTACACGTTAGACATGCATGCACTTCATTAAATTTACTTTATATAATCGTTTATGCCTTACCAGCAGCCTCTGTATAAGCACTGATAATCCAATCATTATTGATGCGTGGGAAATCTGTCTCATCAATCGCAAAGCGATCTTTATCCACTTTCATCTCTTCTTCGAGAACACTAACTGGAATTAAGAACGACATTCCCTTATCGTCAGCTCGAACGTTGATTTTCATGACATCGTTCTCTGTATGTTGATATTCAATACCAGTCACATCTTCGGCAGTCCCTTTTTTATTGTCGATATACTCAATAAAGCTGTCGTACTTCGCAAGTTCTACCATGATATCATCTACACCATCTTCAAAGATTTGTATTTTTTCTGCAAATTCCTGTACTGTAGCACAACGTCTTAACTTAAAACCTTGCTTTACAAGAGGCTGTGCCAACTGCTTCAAAGACTCTGCAGGCTCTTGTTGGCTTAGCCAAATCAAGAACTTTCTAGATGGATCGGAGTAAACGAGTGGTGGTTGAATCATGAATGCATGCTGACAATGAGGGCAGGTATGTCTAAAAATATCCCCACTGATACATGCTTCCTTCAAGTCTGGATCTTGTTCTGCATTAATTGCTGTATAGATTGTTGTATCAAAATCCTTATGGCAATAAGGACAAGTATATCTAATATCTTGACTCTGGCTCATGTTTTTCTCCTAGCTCTTCATTGAGATTCCAGTAAAATCAATTCCTAGTTTCTCTGTTTCATGTACGATTTTTTCTAGTACTGCTGATTCTTCATCACTTAGCGTTTCACCACCAAATAAGATAATCAAATGTGATACATCCTCCGCATAGTATGGTATTGCCCATACTTTATCCGCAAAGTGTAATCCAATCTCTTGGCTTGGCTCTTCATCCACTTCTCCAACAACAAATGGACCATGGATACCTGTTAAGCGTACTGTAATCTCATGAATAATTGATCCGTGCATTACCCCTGCTAGTACATTATCTGGATAAAATGGATCACGCAATGCATCTAAACGCTCATCTTTACGCAAGCGACGTAAGTCTTCATCTCTTGTTTCTGTTTTTTCAATCCATGACGCATTCTTCTTTACCATTTGAACCGTTTCATTGACAACCCTTACTTCACGGTCAAAGACTTGTTCCATTGTAAAGAAGCCAAGCATCTCTGGATCATCCATTCCTCTAAGACATGTCTCCCATGAATTACCGATTGATAGCACATTAAACATTAACATTCCATCTTCTGTACAGTACGCTGAACATACAGCGTAACAGTCATCCTGATGCACTTCGATTTTATCTTTTAATAACTCTGTTAAATCGTCAGCTTCGATTGTAATGTACTTCTGATACATGACTGTAAAATTTAGTTCTGCGACTTTCATCATCAATCCTCCTTCCTGGTGAAAAATGACAGGTCTTAACGACCTGTCATTATTTTAACATTGATTTGTGATTAACGTCTTCTTCTACTACCTAAAATTCTTAATAAGTATAGGAACATGTTAACAAAGTCTAGATATAGCTGCAATGCACCATAGATTGCAAGCTTCTCTCTTTCTTCTTCTCCATTTACTGACATATAGTAGAACTGCTTGATACGTTGAATATCAAATGCTGTATAGATCATGAAGATAAATAATCCTAGATATGCAATCAATAAGTTATTACGTAATGCTGGAATAAAGATGGATACGATACTTGCGATTAATAAGGCAACTAATCCACCAAATAAGATTCCACTATACTTTGTTAAATCAACATTTGTGACATGGCCAATGACAGCACAACTTACGAATAAGATTGCCGCAAATACAAATGCCTGGAATACAGTACCCACTTCATACGCTAGCGGAATCACACCGAATGTAATACCAGTTATCGCAGCGTATGTAAAGAACAATGCTGTACATGCACCCTTTGATAAATGTCTAACTGCCGCGTTTAGAGAAAGTACTAACACAATCTGTGTAATCAATAATCCAATCTGGATAAATATTGCTGAATCACTAAAGAAGAAGATACGTGCTAATGTTCCTCCTGTCACTAGGGAATGGAAGATAAGATACGCTACTGCAGCTGTGATTGTTAAGCCAATACCCATGTATGTAAATACTCTTGTTATATAAGCTTTGAGGCCAGCCTCCTCGTTATATGTTCCATAATAATTTTGTCTGTCAAATTCACTCATGATTAAGTCCTCCTGACAATAATATTATATAATTGTTTGACCAAAAGTCAAACAACATAATATACTGTCTTTTTACTTTCTATGCTTCATTCTGGTACCAATGTACCAAGTTTTCCAACATTGCTTGACGCTCCAAGCCGTTGTTATTTTCAAACCATTCTACTTCCATCTGGTGATTGAACCAAGTATACTGTCGCTTTGCGAATTGACGAGAATGTTTCTGAATTTCTTCTTTGACTTCTTCAAGGGATTTCTTTCCTTCGTGGAAGCCTTCCCACTCACGATAGCCAATTCCCTTCATACATGCGTCCTGAAAGGAAACGCCTTGCTGTAGCAAGTTCTCTATTTCTTTTTGTAAACCTGCATCAAACATCTTTTCTACACGCTCATTAATTCGTGCATAGAGTTGTTCGCGTGGCATTGTACAGCCAATAATACGCGCATCATACAACATACGATGTTCCTGCTCTGCAATCATTTCACTTTGTACTTTTGGACTACGTCTTGCGATTGTCAAACTTCGTAGTAGACGTTGACGATTATTTGGATGTATTTTTTCACTTTGTTTTGGATCTAATTCTAATAACTGTTGGTACAATTCTTCATTCGTATAGTTTTCTAAGTCTATATCAATACCTGCACCACTTTCATCACTAAACTGATAATCATACAAGCATGCTTTAATGTATAGTCCAGTGCCACCGCAAATAATCATTGGTTTTTCACTTTGATCGATTAACTCTCGTGCTTTCGATTGAAAGTCCGCTACAGTATAACTTTGCTTGGTTGTGTATATATCGATTAAATGATGTGGTACACCATCCATCTCCTCTTGTGTTACTTTGCCAGAGCCAATATCTAAACCTTGATAAACCTGTATGGAATCACCACTGATGATTTCTCCGTTTAATTTTTTCGCAAGTTCAATCGCAAAATCACTCTTCCCTACAGCAGTAGGGCCAACAATGACGATTACCTTCTTCATCGTAAGAATTCCTTTACTAATGTCTTCTCATCTAAGGTAATAAAAGTTGGTCTTCCATGTGGACAGTGGTATGGATTATCACACAGAGATAATTGCCGTACAACTTCCTTCATTTCATCCATTGTTAAGCTACGATTAAAACGGATGGAATGATGACAAGCCATTGTCGCAATCTTTTTCTTTTCCATGCGTGCATATTTAATATCACGATCATTCTTAAACAAATCAATCACATCATTCAAAAACTGTGTTTCATCGATATCTTTCATCCATACTGGCACGCTATGTACAACTAATGTATCTTTACCAAATGGTTCAAATACAACATGGATATCTTCTACGGCCGCATTGATTTCTTCAACACGTCTTACAAGATCATTTCCTGCATGAATTGTAATTGGCACCAAGCAATCCATCATGACAGGATCTTGATTTAGCTTTGCCTTGTATTCTTCATAATGTACGCGTTCTTGTGCTGCATGTTGGTCAATGATGACGAGACCCTTTTCAGTTGCACAGAGGATAAATTTCTCATGGAGCTGACCGATGACTTCCATCGGTGGGAAGACCTGTTGTTGAGGTTTGTATTCAGGGTATTCCTGTTCAAACTGTGTTGAAACACGTTTGAGTTCAGCTTCTGTTTCCTTGATTTCTTCTTCCAAAGTTATTTCTTGTTTCTCAACTTTGACTTCTTGTACTGTGGAAACAACTGGTTGAATCACTGATTGTCTGCGCTCTTGTTCTTTACGATACTCTGCCTCTTGAATCAAGCGGTCTGTATCAAAAGATAATGGTTGATAGTATTCTTGTCTAGCTTCACGCACTTCCGCTTCAGGCGCAAGAATCGTCCCTCTTAACATATTTGCGATATTATTTTTAATGAGTGTTTCTAATTGAATCTCTTTTGATAAACGTACTTCCCATTTAGAAGGATGTACGTTTACATCTAAAAGATGTGGGTCCATTGAAATATCCAGTACACAAATTGGGTATCGACCTTTTACGATAAAATCTTCATATCCATCTTGTACTGCTTTATATAATTTGTAGGTTCTTACCATTCTACCATTCAGGAATAGGTTCATTCCTGTCCGACTAGCACGTGTGATACTTGGCTTAATGAGATAGCCTTTTACGGTATAATCAAAGTCGCTAAAATCCACAGGTATAGCATTCTCTGCAGCCATTCTACCAAACACCTGGTATACAACTTCTAAAAGATTCCCTTGTCCACTTGTACGGAAGGATTCTCGATCATCGCTACGCAAGATAAATGCAATCTCTGGATGAGATAAGGCAAACTTAGAAACAACATCTTGAATAAGGGATGCTTCATACGCAGCTGAACGCATATGCTTAAGACGTGCAGGTGTCTGATAAAACAGACCTTCTACCGAAATCTCTGTTCCTTGATTACATGGATATGGTGTGACACTCTCTACATTGCCATAGGCAACGACAACTCTTGTCGCATCCTTACCATCTGATGTACTCAGTACCATTCTAGATACTGAAGAAATTGACGGTAGTGCTTCACCACGAAATCCCAATGTATGAATCGACCACAAATCATTCTGTGATTGAATCTTTGATGTCGCATGACGACCAAAACATAGTTGTGCATCCTGTGCATCCATACCACAACCATTGTCAATAACACTCAATCGTTGGATACCACCTTCCGTGATATTGACCTCAATACGAGTACTTCCTGCATCGATAGCATTCTCTACAAGTTCCTTAACGACACCCATTGGTCTTTCTACGACTTCACCTGCCGCAATCATATTCGCTGTTAATGTATCTAATTGTTTAATTCTTCCCATATTTTTTACCTGCGTATATTATACTATAATGATTTATGAAAGAGGTTATCATGCGTCTAAAAAATGAATTCCGTAAAGAAACTGTTATCCAGAAATCACGCTTTATCGCTTGTGCAACTGTCGCAAAGAGCGAAGAGGAAGCGAAAGCCTATATTGACTATATCCGTGATGAATTCCGTGATGCGACGCATGTATGTACCGCATACATCGTCGGAGAAAACGATGCCTATCAAAAATCCAATGATAATCATGAACCTGCAGGTACAGCAGGCATCCCTATCCTTGAAGCAATCCGTAAAGCTGGATTATCTGATACGGTAGTCTGTGTTGTACGTTACTTTGGTGGAATTAAACTTGGAGCGGGTGGGTTGATTCGTGCATATGGTGGTGCTACCAGTGCTGTTCTACAAGAAGCATATAAAGTAAATGATGTTTCTATCGCTACCTGGCATGTGAAATATCCATATGAATACATCGGTAGCGCAGAAAACTGGATACGCAATCATACAACTGATGCTAGCTTTGATTATGATGACTATGCACATGCGTACTTTGCAAGTAACGAAGAAGACTTGCAAACTATCTTCTCTGATCTTACAAAAGGAAGTGCAGAAATAGAAAAGACAGGCTTCACTCTTTATGAAGAACCTGTCAATGAATAACTATTTCTTTACAAACATGATGTTCATATCAACGTTTGTTGAGATACCATTAATACTTCCAGCATCTGTATATTGCCAGATACTGAAGTGATAATTGAAGTTTGGTGCATAAGAATAATCTGCGACCCAGAATTCATAATCATGTAAATAGTTCATCTCAAATACTGTCTCAAATAATTGAGAACTGCTGTATACCATCGCTTGGTATCCAGCATTTTTTATGTGATTCATAAATGTGACAGCCGCTTGTGTACGCTCTTGTGCAGTTGTATTTTCAATACGGTCAGTCGCATTACTTACTTCTTCTAAATCAAATACGATAGGTAACTGTAAGTTATATTTTCTTACACGCTCTAAAACAAAGTCTGCTTCAGCACGTGCTTCTTCTACAGAAACTGCCTGCGAGAAGAAATAAACACCTACATCAATTCCATTTTCGATTGCGCCTTGGATATTCTCTTCGAAGTATGCATCATCCATAAGTGCACCTGTTTGGTATCCACGATATCCAACTTGAATCATTGCAAACTTCACGCCACTGTTTTTAACAGCTGCCCAATCAATTGATTTTTGGTGAGATGAAACATCAATACCAATCACAGATGTATACGTATCATCTTCATAAGATGGAAATCCATTGTTCCATGATAAACTTGACCAGTTGTATGTATGCATGTTTGGATCAGACTCAACAAGCTGCTCCTCCTGTAATAACTGTCTTGCACGATGTGCTTGTGTAAACATATTGCGGATCACCAATAGTACAAAACAGATGACCATCGCACCCGCGATGGCCCACGTTCTTTTTATCCTTTTCTTTCTATGATAATATCTCATTTATTACCACATTGGTCTAAATCCTAGAAGTGAAACTAGGCCGAAGAACTTTCCAAGCGTATGTTGAGAAACAAGAATCGTAAGAATAACTGCATACATGAACGTTATAAATGCTATCATAATGAAACGGTTCCCTTTTTTGATTGTCGCAAAAATTGAACCCATACAAAATGACATGGATAGAAGGATTGCCCATACCCATAATGCTTCTAGCGTTTGGAATAAGATAAATATTCCAGCAAGTATCATAAACAATGTTGGTACAAAAATGATTCTTGCAATATCACAGTATACATCTTTCGGTGTTTGTCCTTCTTGGCGACTTAGATAACAGTACGTATAGATACTACCCACAAAGAAGATTGTTAATCCAATTCCACAGATAATACATCTTAGGATTAAAATATTTGCAAGCAAGTTTAATACTACAATAACAACTGCTGCTGAGAAAGATAATTCACCTTTCTGAAAAGGGTTTACTGCTACCTTCCATAATGTATTAAAATCTGACTTGTAGAAGTGAAATTTTGTAAATATGCTTTCTTTGACAACCTCTGGTTGCTCTTGCACTGGCTGCTTTATAACTTTTGCACCGCAATACCCGCAGAACTTACTGCTTTCAGAAATTTCTTTTCCACAGTTCTTACAAATCATCTCGTACCTCCGCAATAGGATTTTATTATAACACCATATTCGTTATTCGAATTAACGACGTGTATAATTTAATAATTCTTCTAATTTTCCAGAGATAATACCACTATCTTCTAGCATGCTCTTTGTCTTAGCGTTGTAGCTAAAATAAAGTAATAATGTTAAGAATGTATGCCAGCTCATTTCGCGTCTACCAGTTTCCACTGCGCTATATGTCTGACGAGAGATTCCTAATATTAAACATAGCTCTTCTTGGGAAATACCAATACGGGCACGATACACTGGTAAATCATCAGTTAGCATCTGTATATATTTCTTCTTATCAGATGTTGATAACATCGTAATTTTTATATTTGACATCACAATTCCTCCATAATGACTATAAATAAATTATGATGTTGTTATATTATACGGTCAATGCACCGTTTCTTGAGATTTCCTAAATATTGCATGAAAAACCAGGGTATTCTCCTAAAGTACGTTCTATCACATTATAGTTTAATGCAAAGTGTAGCTATATAGTCA
>CALHUY010000062.1 GCA_938039295.1 uncultured Solobacterium sp. | reverse complement strand
GTGGAAATGCGAACTCTTACACATTCTAGAAAGTATCTTGCAAACTCTGCAGATGCCTTTTGAACCATAAGGGAATCAGGTACATACTTTACAAGCACACGATATAACCAGCACTTTCTGTTAGGTTCTTGAAACACAACCCAAAACAACATTCCCACTACAAATAAAATTGTCACTAGCCACGATAATAGTTGAATAAGACTCCTTAAAAAATAATAACTTGACACATTGATTTCAAAGCTTGTCATTAGTGTCATCATCTGTGGAAAGACAAAGCCATTAAATAAATACATTCCGATAAACATCACAAACAACATGACGACTGGATATACCATATCCTTCATCATCTTTTGTTTCATCTTCTCTTCGTGGGTTGCTAGTTCAACTGAAATACGCATACTCTCAAGCACTGGCAAATAACGAATAAAGTTATTAAAGTATCTTCGATAACAATGTGGTAACAATAATGAGAATGCTTCTTTAAATGTTTGACCCTGTTCTAATTTTTCTAGTACATGTGTGATACGACGCTCATTTCTTTTTGTCTTTAAAATCTGTAAAGCATCAGTAAAACTGAATCCATTTTCCATTAAACTGACAATTCCTTGGCACTCCAGTTTATCAAAGTGTGTATTCTTCCAAACAATCTGACGCAATATATCCCTTAGCGACTGCGGCTTGTAGTTGTTTTTGTAGTGAGACGAACGTTTCAGAAACATGTCGATGTTCCAAGGCATAAGTCACCTCCTTTCGATTCATATATTCGTACACACCTGAGCGTCTTCCATGACCTAGATTAAATAAACGCTGATTGGAAATACCGATAAGTACATCTTTCAACTGATACATATCCACACCTAAATCTAATAGACGGTCAATCGCAGACATACAATTCTGACTATGTAAACTTGTCACAACCAAATGCCCAGTTAATGCACTACGTACAGCCATTAAAGCTGCTTGGCTATCTCTGATTTCACCAATCATGATGATATCTGGGTCATGTCTCATGAGCTGTTTAATCCCTTCATCGTAGGATAAGTGCTGATGATCATTAATTTGTATTTGTACGTAGTTTTCGTGATATACCTCAACAGGATCCTCTAAAGTAAAAATCTTCTTTCCTTTTGTTTCATTGAGAATGGTATACAGTGTTGTAGTCTTTCCAGAACCTGTGGGTCCAGAAAATACAAAAAGTCCTGAAGTATGTTTTGTAATATTCCTAAGCCACAATGAAGTATCATAATCTACTGTTAAATCCTCAATATGTAGTGAAGAATGTTGATTGAGAATACGTAATACACCTGATGTATTGTGATAGCTAGATACAAGTGCGAAGCGTAATGAAACTGGTTGTCCTTCTATTTCCATCTCAAACCTTCCTGTTTGAGGATGGTGGATATCGGATAAGTCTAGATTCGCTTTGTACATTAGGTAACGAAATAAACGAATGTCATCTTCCTTCGGAACCATTTGTCTTACGTCCTGTTCAATCTTCATCTCGATACTTAAGCTCTCTTTTGGATATGTCTTAAGATGAAAATGAATATCCGTCACATGAAATTCCATCGCAATTTTTAAGCACTCAATCAGTCTTTCTTCCATAACAACCCTCGCACTTCTATATTCAATAGAAATACGAAAACTCCATAAAAAAATGTTCGATTTCTCGAACATTAGTATTCATAACTTAAATCAAATTTTCCATCTGATTTCTGTACAATCAGATAATAGTAACCTGGAGGGGTTTGTACTGTTTGATCATACTCTCCATATCCTTCAATATTCACCATATCCGCAATCAGATTCTGTTCTAGGTCATATAGTTTCGCCACAAAGGTACCATCTCCTGTGTGCTTACCATAAATCCTTAGACTTCCTGCATTGAGATAGAAGCGAACAATGTAGAGTCCACCTGAATTTTGAATCTCTGTAGCTTGTTTACTTGAAGCAGAATCTGGATTATCAACGACTGTTGGTAAATCAAATTCCTTTTCTTTTTCATCCTGTGGTTTTTCAACTGTATTATCAGTTGGGATTGTCTTCTCCTCAATCATCTGTGTGACATGACGATCAACTGCACCAAAAGAGCTCTGTAAGTAAATAATGTCATTACTATCATTTTTATTCACAGAGACTGTTAATAGTGAGACTTGTTGCGTCACTGTACGTCCATTTTTCTGGTATGTATAAATTCCATAGACATTATTACCCTTAATAATTGTCTGTGTAACCGTACATTCATATTGTGGAAAGTTTTTCTTTAGGACAGACTCAACCAATTTTAATGCATCTTCATCTTTAAAGTCAGTTGTAGAAATCGCAATCTTATCTTCCTTCGCTACGTAGGTTGACTTTTCCTTTTGACAACCTGCTAGTAATACCGAACTCAAACATAAACCAATCAAAAATTTCTTCATATTACTACCTCGCTTCTATTCTACACGAAACAACGATAAAACAACTTTGATAAATTCTTAAAAGTAAGAAATCATATACGGATTGTTACGTACCTCAATTCCTATCGTACTAGCTGGTCCATGTCCTGGATAAATCTGTAAATCATGAGGAAGTGTTTTCAGATATTCTAAAGTTTGACGCATCTTTTCATCACTACCTGAGTATAAATCCGTTCTTCCACAACTAGACGCAAATAACGTATCCCCAGTGAATAGAATATTTTTATAGCGAATACAAGTACTACCATCTGTATGACCAGGTGTATGATGAATCTCTAAAGAGAACGTTCCAATCTTAATCTGTTTCTCATTCAAATCATATATTGGCGCATACACAGGCGCACTATAACCGTACTGCCCCGCATTGCTTGGTAGTACAAGTGCTAAATCATGATGGTCCATATAAACTGGACAATTGTACACATCACATAAATCATCCACTGCCCCTGTATGATCAGAATGTCCATGTGTTAAAAGAATTCCATCAACGATTTCATCCTTTCCAACACATTCCATAATCTTCTTATAATATCTTCCTGGATCAACAAAGAGCACATGACCATTATCATGTAATACATACGAATTCTCTTCAAATTGACCAATTGGTAATATATCTAATTTCATAATAAATATAAAAAAATAACCACCAAAGGTTATTTCTTCTCCTTATGCAATGTCATCTTGCGTAAACGTGGACAGTACTTCTTAACTTCTAACTTTTCTGGGTGCTTACGCTTATTTCTTGTAGTGATGTAGTTTTCTTCACCACTTTCTGTGCATACTAAGATTACATTCTCTCTTGCCATTGTTAATAATCCTCCTAAGATTTTGCATGATGAGTATATCATATTCATAAATCAATTCCAAGTGCTTTATGATTTTAAGAGTCGAAAAACTCGATAAAATTTTATAATCGTGGGATAATAGTACTCATAAAGGAGACAAAATAATGAAACGTACTGAAACACGTGCTTTATTTGTAGGTAATGTCCAGATTGGTGGCCAAAACAAATGTGTCTTACAATCTATGACAAACGTTCCTGCAAAGGATGTAGAGCGCTCAGTCGCGCAAATCAACGAACTAGCCGCAAATGGCTGTGAACTTGTCAGAACAGCAGTATTAGATGAAGAAGATGCTCGTGCTATCCCTGCAATCAAAGCCCGTATCAACATTCCTCTAATCGCAGATATACACTTTAATTACCTACTTGCCCTCATCTGTTTGGATGGAGGTATTGATGCGATTCGTATCAATCCTGGTAACATTGGCTCTCGTAAAAATACAGAAGCTGTCGTTGCCAAGTGTAAAGAAAAAAATGTACCAATTCGTATTGGTATTAACGCTGGTTCTTTAGAAAGAGAACTATTAGAGAAATATGGTGGTCCATGT
The DNA here is from genome assembly GCA_938039295.1 of uncultured Solobacterium sp. Classification (GTDB taxonomy): domain Bacteria; phylum Bacillota_I; class Bacilli_A; order Erysipelotrichales; family Erysipelotrichaceae; genus Bulleidia. Next base: position 4,822 of record CALHUY010000062.1, on the reverse strand, counting down.
GCAGAGGCTCTTGTTGAAAGTGCTCAGCGTCACGTTGATATTCTCGAGAGCATGGATTTCTATGATATCTGTTTATCATTTAAATCTTCAAATGTAGAACTTACAATTGACGCATATGAACTTGCCGCAAAAACATTTAAGTATCCTCTTCACTTAGGCGTTACAGAGGCTGGTGGATTTGCGGATTCTGCCGTGAAATCTTCCGCCGCCTTAGGTGTACTCTTACATCAAGGAATTGGTGATACAATTCGTATCTCTGTATCCGGTCCACCAAAGGATGAATTAATTATTGGTAAAGCATTACTACGTAGCTTCCGTCTGATTGAAGACGTACCTGATTTAGTTGCTTGTCCTACTTGTGGAAGAATTCAATATGATATGATTCCACTTGTCAAAGAGATGGAAGAATATCTCCACAGTATCAAAGCAAATATCACAGTTGCAGTCATGGGCTGTCCTGTAAATGGCATGCAAGAAGCTAGCCGTGCCGATATAGGTATTGCGGGTGGATCGAAGTCAGGTATCCTCTTCCGTAAAGGAAAAGTAATCCGTACCGTACCACAAGCAGAAATCAAGCAAGCCTTAATTGAAGAAATCGAAAAAATTATAGAAGAACAGAGAAGCCAAAAATAGCTTCTCTGTTTTTACTTATTTCTTTTGAAATACGATTGGATCTGTTAACTTAATATAAACAATCAAGTATCCAAGCGAAAACAAGAATCCTGCAAATACATCAGATGTGTAATGAACACCTAGATAAATACGACTCATACCAATAATGAAAATCAACAGACTAAAACATGCCATCAAAGTCCAACGTAATTTTTTATTTTTAACATTTTTGTGAATCAAATAAATAAGATAGCCATAGAAAGCCATACTCACCATGGAATGTCCGGATGGAAAACTATATCCTGTTTCCGCAACCAAACGAAATCCAGTAGGACGATCACGACGTACAATCAATTTTAGTATGTTATTTAACAGTGCAATTAATACCAAGTTTGATACAACACTGACTGCGATTCTTTTATTTGTAATGAGAACTAATGAGGCGATAGCCCAAACAATCATCAAGATAACACCACCAAACTGTGTAATGACTTTTAAAATTGGTGTTAAGGTATCTGATATAAAATGCTTTGTTACAAAATTATAGACTGAAGTATCAATCGGTAATACATGACTACCCCATACTGCCTGCATCAAATATACGAAGATACTGATACAAATCAGTACAATCACCCATTTTATATTTTTCTTTTGAAAAACTTGCATGCATATCTCCTTTTAAAAATCGATGCATATGCATCGATTAAGCAACTTGAGGTTTGTTGCCACCTTGGATGAAGTATACATCATACCAAGTAATAAATGTATAGAGTGTCCAAATCTTACGACGAGCATCTACCTTGCCTTGGAAGTTATCGTCTAATAGTTGTAATACTGCCTTTTGGTCGAAGAATTCACCGACGAAATCCTTTGATAATTCAGCTCGTACAATCTGATAGAACTTCTCTGTACGTAACCAGTCCTTAATTGGAACTGGAAAGCCAAGCTTTGGACGTGCTGCCCATTCCTTAGGAATATGACGGAACGCAGCTTGACGGAAGGCATACTTCGTATTATGTTCGTTGAATAAATACTTTGTAGGAATCACCTGTGCACATTCCATCATCTTCTTATCAAGTAATGGAACACGTAATTCAAGAGAATGTGCCATGGACATCTTATCAGCCTTTAACAAGATATCTCCAGGCATCCATTGGTGCATATCCAAATATTGCATCTTCTTGATCTCAGATAAGTTCTTTACCTTTTCATACTTATCCATCACAATCTCTTTTACAGATGGTGCGTTACGATATTCTGACTTAACAATCGCTGTAGCTTCTTCTTCCGTAAATACAAGAGCTTGTCCAATGAAGTATTCTTCAGCAGGTTGAACAGCTTTTAGTAAATGTAACTTGCCTGGAAAGTTTGGTAACTTCTTTAAATGTTCTGATAACTTATGACGCTTGCTTTGAGATAACTTCTTAAGCGCCTCACCTAGCTTACGAACAGCCATAGAGTTTGAATGCCAACCATAATCAATATAACCAGCAAACAATTCATCTGCACCCTCACCACTCATAACAACCTTTACATCACGAGCAGCTAGCTCAGATAAGAAGAATAAAGGTACTACGGATGGGTTTGAATCAGGTTCATCTAAATAATATTGAATCTGTGGGAAGTATTGGAACGCTTCCTCACCAGTTAATGTACGTGATGTATTGTGTAATCCTAAGATATCTGTTAAAGCTTTTGCTTCTGTAGATTCGTTGTAAGAAGATCCAAAACCAACAGAGTAAGTTTTTGCTGGTTTTAAGATAGATGCAACTAAACTAGAGTCTACACCTGATGATAAGAAGGAACCAACTTCTACGTCCGCAATCTTATGTGTTGCGACAGACTCCTGTACTGTTTCATCAATAAAATTAACAGCCTCTTCTAAAGTCATATCCTTTTCTTCTTGATGTAAATCCCAATACTGTTGAATATCTAACTTACCATCCTTAAGGATAAAGTAATGTCCTTCTGGTAAACGATATACATTCTTAAAGAAACACTCTTTGATTGCTGGATATTGGAATGTTAAGTATGGTTTTAAAGCTTCCTTATTTAACTCCTTTTTAAAGGATGGATGATGTAAGAAAGACTTGATTTCAGAACCATACATAAATACTTCATCCGTATTGTAATAATAGAATGGCTTAATTCCAAAGTGGTCACGTGCACCAAATAATTCCTTCTTCTCTGTATCCCAGATTACAAAGGCAAACATACCACGTAACTTCTGTAAAAGTGCTACGCCATACTCTTGGTAACCATGAATTAAGACCTCTGAGTCCGTATTTGTCTTAAAGTGATAGCCCTTTTCAACCAGTTCCTTACGAATTGATTGATAGTTATAGATTTCACCATTAAATGTTAAGACCTTTGTCTTATCTTCGTTGTATAAAGGTTGACTACCACCCTCTAAGTCGATAATACTCAAACGACGAAAGCCTAAAGCCGCATCATCATCAATATATTGACCAGCGCTATTAGGACCACGATGGATAATCGCATCCATCATGTCTTTAATAATCACTGCTTTTTCACTCTGTGTTTTTTTATCTACAAATCCTACAATTCCGCACATAGAATCACTCCTTTAAACAATGTTATTTGCACTAGTTAGTATATCATATATATCTACTGTTTACTCGCTCCTTCAAACATGCATTTTTCAAAACTTTTTATTGAAGTATCGATTCTCATTTAGTATAATCTATTAGCAAGCTTCAATAACGGCGCGTTGGTGAAGCGGCTTAACACACCGCCCTCTCAAGGCGGCATTCACGGGTTCGAATCCCGTACGCGTCACTACCAAATCGACTTCGGTCGATTTTTTATTTTAGTAAAAAAAGAACAGTCACACTGTTCTTTACAAGATGTATTCTAACAATCAGCTCTATAGCTATAGGCAATATCAATCCCTAATTTTGTGAATGTGATGATGAGCACTGTGATAATCAATGTAGTATTATCGAAAAGAAAACTAATTACCACAATGACAATTCCCGCAATAACACCTGTAAGACCTGAAAATCTTTGACATTTTTTCCAAATCTCATCATTCTTCATAGTCTGTTTTGTCCGAAAGCCTAAGATACTATTTCTTTTGACTTTCGGCAGGATATTACTGATTACAATCATAAAAATTCCCATAATGATAAACGCAATTTGTATAAACGTAAATTGTGCAAACTCTAATTTCTCAAGCTGATGTAAACTCGAATAAATCATAAATCCACTAAGCATATTAAAGATCAATAGAACACAGTTACTAATAAACAAGCTACTCTTTTCGTTATTATTTCCTTGTGGTTCTTGTTTCTGCGCAAGCTTTCCCATCACCAGTGAAAAGATTCCAAATCCAATTGTTAAAACAGGTAATATTAAGATTTCATATTTACTTCCCCAGCGATCAACCTCATTATGGATATTATAGTGAGCTGGTATCACATTCGGTAGAAACTGTAATGCAATTAAACTAGCTAATAGTGGCAAAAACATCAAAACATAAAGTAGTTTTTTATTTTTCATTTTTTTCTCCCTTCAATTCGGAAATCCACATCAGTGCTTCATCTAAAATAGATAAGTTTAATTCATAGTAGATAAAATTCTTATACTTTGTTTCATAAATCAAATCGGCTTTTTTGAGCTTTGCTAGATGGTACGATAACGCTTGTGGAGACATTCCTAATTGTTCAGCCAGATCTCCAGAACTTATTTTTCCCTCTTTCAATTTCATCAAGACATTCCTTCGATTATCATCCGCAAGAGCTGTTAAGATATCTTTGATGGCCATTCCATCACCTCACAATCTATTTAAGGATTTCTTTAAATAGATTATAGTTCAGTAAGTAATATATTTCAACTCTATTTAAAAATATTTTTTAATAGTTTATGTACATCATAAAAAAGAAGAACTTAGGAAAGTCCTTCTCTATCTTTTCTTGCACGTTCTTTATACATAGCCTTCTTCTCTTCACGAATCTTGCTACGAATCATTTCACGTTTCTTCTGACGATGTACACGTTCAATTGCGGCTGCACGTTTCTTCTTGTAGCCAGGTTTTACCTTTGTGTTCTTCTTCGTCATAATCATGGCAATCTTCTTCTCTAGCTCATCATCTGTCTTAATACGTTTTTGTCCATATGGATGAAGTGTTTGCCATCCCGTCGTACGATGACGGGCATGATTAAACTTAATGCCACGCTTTTGTAAAGAA
>CALHUY010000061.1 GCA_938039295.1 uncultured Solobacterium sp. | reverse complement strand
TTTTGCATCTTTACGAGATTTGATGAAGCTAGCATAGATTCCACCATTCTGAATGAGTTCCTCATGCTTTCCTTCTTCTTGTAGAGAACCATCATTAATGACAAGTATATGATCTACATTTTCTACTGTACTAATACGATGGGCAATTGAAATGACTGTCTTGCCTTTACATAGTGCATCAATCGCAGCTAAAATCTCAGCCTCATTTTCTGGGTCTACACTTGATGTAGCTTCATCCAACAGGATGATAGGCGCATCTTTCAGTAGTGCACGTGCAATACTGATACGTTGTTTCTCCCCACCACTGAGGTTTGCACCACCTTCACCAATAACAGTTTCATACCCTTGCGGAAGCTTTGAGATAAATGTAGAACATCGTGCTTTCTGACACACATCATATATTTCTTGATCTGTGGCTTCTGGTTTTGCAAAGCGAATATTGTTCATAATCGTATCGTTAAACAAATATACATCTTGGAATACGACAGACATCTGTTTAAACAGCGTCTCTACCGTATACTCACGAATATCCTTTCCCGCTAGGTATATTGTGCCCTTATCTACATCCCAGAATCGAGAGAGCAGATTCACAATTGTCGTCTTGCCACATCCGCTAGGTCCTACAATTGCGACCTTTTCATTTTGTTTAATCTCAAAACTAAGATCTTTGATTACCGGTGTATCTTTACGATAACTAAACCATACATGGTCAAAGCGAATATCTAAAGGTCCACTAATTACAGTCTGTTTTCCCTCCTCCAGTTGAGGAATTTGGAATACATCATCTAAGTACTTTTGTTGACCAGGAATCTTTGCATACAGGAAGGCTGTATCACTTAATGGAGCTAGGCCTAAGAAGATCAAATACGACCCAACTAACATTGTCATACAATTCGCAAAGTTAATCTGTTCATGCATGTATAGATGAACCGTAAGAATGATTAAGATAACACTTGCCGCATTTACAATAAAACTATAAATCTTAGCACGCCACGAAAACTCTACCTCGCAACGGATATCCACTTTCTTTTTTTCTTCATAAAGGTCTTTTGCCTTTTCTTGAATCATGTTCTTAACAGGATTATCTTCGTTAATCGGATATGTTCTTAAAACTGACATGCCACGAATCATATCGATTACCGCAAAATTCATCTCTTGTTCCACTTTATGTTGTAGTGGAACATTTCTCATTGCGATTTTATAAAGTTTGCCTAATGTAAATGACAGTATCACTAAAA
>CALHUY010000060.1 GCA_938039295.1 uncultured Solobacterium sp. | reverse complement strand
ACGTCAGTATTTAGGTTCAATGAAGTTTACATCTGATGAGATGGAGCATTCTTTAACAGAACTATCAGGTGGTCAACGTGCCAAGGTATTCATGTTAAAGATGCATCTAGAGGGAGCGAATGTCTTATTGTTAGATGAGCCAACGCGTAACTTTTCACCATTATCTGCTCCAGTTGTAAGAGAAGAGTTAAAGAACTTTAGTGGTGCAATCATCGCTGTCTCCCATGATCGAACGTTTATTCAAGAAGTTTTTGACGATATCTACTTGTTGAATGCAACGGGATTGCATCGCTATACGATAGAATCAGAGTAAAACGCTTTCATTGTTTTGTGTGTCTATTGTGAAAATGTGAAAAAAAACGTATAATACTAAAGAGAGAAATCTCTAAGAATAATGGAGGATTAAAAATGGGGTATATCATTCATGACCCTGTAATTCCTGCCATTTTAGCTCTTATTGTAGGTATCTTTGTCGGCATCGGTATTATGAAGGTTGCTGGCAAACACGGTCTTGATCGTGCGATTACAAAATCGCAAGATATTCTTGAAGAAGCAAATTCAAAAGCAGAAACAATTACGCGCCAAGCTACTTTAGACGCGAAACAGCAAACTTACGAATTAAAACTACAGGCAGAAAAAGAGATTAAGAATCAACAAAATAAGTTATTACAAGTTGAAAATAAACTCATGCGCCAGCAGGATAGTTTAAATTTCCGTGAGGAGAATCTTGCCCGAAAAGAAAAGAAAATTGACGAAAAAGATCAGCAGATTACTGGAAAACTTGCAGAGATCACTAAGATGGAAGAAGACTTGCAGGCTAAGATTGATCAGCAATTAGTTGAACTAGAGCGTGTGTCCAATATGACACAGGCTGACGCAAAGGTAGAATTGATGGAAGCAGTCGAGAAAAAGACAGAAGCTGAAATCGCTACTTACTTACGTGATAAACAAGAGGAAGCAGAAGCAGAGGCCTCTTCCGTTGCACGTAATATTATTTCTTTAGCAATTCATCGCTACTCACAAGAGGAAACAATCGAACGTACTGTTAGTACAGTAACGCTTCCAAGTGAAGAGATGAAGGGACGTATCATCGGTCGTGAGGGAAGAAATATCAAAGCAATCGAACAGGCTACTGGTGTTGATTTGATTATTGATGACACACCAGATATTATTACTGTTTCTTGCTTTAACCCAATCCGTCGTGAAATTGCACGTCAGTCATTAGAAATTCTGATGAAGGATGGACGTATTCAACCAGGACGTATTGAGGAAGTTGTACAGAAAGTTACAGATGAACTTGAAGAGACAATCTTCAAGATTGGTAATGAAGCAGTATTCAAACTAGGTATTGGTAAGATGAATCGTGAACTCATCAAGCTAGTAGGACGTATGAGATTCCGTTATAGCTATGGCCAAAACGGTTTATCACACTCTGTAGAAGTTGCACACTTCACTGGTATGATGGCTGCTGAATTAGGACTAAACCAAGCACTTGCGAAGCGTGCAGGTTTATTACATGACATTGGTAAAGCACTAGACTTTGAAACAGAAGGAACACACGTTGAGTTAGGTGCCAAGGTTGCTAAGAAGTATGGTGAAAATCCAATCGTCATTAACTCAATTGAAGCTCACCATGGCGATACAGCTCCAACAGATATTATTTCTGTATTAGTCGCTGCAGCAGATACCATCAGTGCTGCTAGACCTGGTGCACGTTATGAATCTATGGAAGGCTACATTCAACGTCTAGAAAATCTTGAAAAGATTGCATTAGACTTTGAAGGAGTTGAGAAAGCATTCGCAATCCAAGCTGGCCGTGAACTACGTGTTATGGTACAGCCTGAGAAGATTGATGATGTACGTATGGTGAAAGTAGCTCATGATATTCGTGAACGAATTGAAAATGAGATGACTTACCCAGGACAGATCAAGGTAACATTGATCCGTGAAGTACGTGCACAAGAATTAGCGAGATAAGAACCGGTTCACGGTTCTTTTTTTGAAAAAGATAGGGGAAACATGATATGAGAGTACTGTTTTTAGGAGATATCGTTGCAAAGAGCGGACGTGATGCAGTTCTAGCGCAACTAGATGCATTAAAAAAACAATATCAACCAGATTTTGTCATTGTAAATGCAGAGAATTCTGCACATGGCAAAGGGATTACATTCAAAATCTATAATCAATTACTCTTATCCGGTATAGATGTGATTACACTTGGTAACCATGCATTCTCCAAAACAGAAATCCTAAATCATTTCCCATCTATGAACAGTATTGTACGTCCTGCCAATATGGAGCCATTCCATATTGGAAAAGGCTATGTTATCAAAGAAGTAAATGGAAAGCGTATTGCGGTTGTTAATCTAGTTGGAAAAGTATTCATGGATGTATGTCGTGAAGACCCTGTCATCACGATGGAAAAACTCTTAAAAGAGATTGATGCAGATATTATCTTTGTGGATTTACACGCGGAAGCCACTGCAGAAAAGATGACATTCGTAAATTACTTCGCGCCAAGAGTGACTGCGGTTATTGGTACACATACGCATGTACAAACTGCGGATGAACAAATCATCAACGGTTGTGCATATATCACAGATGCAGGAATGTGTGGGGTATATGCGTCGATATTAGGAAGAGATACCGAGGAAGTCATTGCTAGAAGTATCTACAATGAATCCACACGCTATACACCTGCACAAGGTCCAGCAGTTATTTCTGGTGTCCTCATCGAAATCGATGACAAAACAAATCGAGCAAACTGCATTGAACGGATTCAAATTCGTCCAAAAGGTTAGCATTTACTAACAAAATAGTAGGGTGCTATACTTTATGTAGTTCATAAAGGAGGACTCGAATAATGCCAGTTACAGTTGATAAAGATACTTGTATCGGTTGTGGTGCTTGCGTAGCAGTATGCCCAGTTGCAGCACTCGCTTTAGACGAAAATGGAAAGTCCGGATGCGATGAAGATGTATGTATCTCATGCTTCTCATGCATTCCAGTATGCCCAGTTTCAGCAATCACAGAAAAGAACTAAATATAAGAAAATCGGCGCCCACCGATTTTTTTATTTATATATGTGATTGACAAGTGATATAGCTTTGCTATGATAAAGATAACAAAAGCGTGTTACTGGAAAGCAGGCATTAGCTCATTGGAAAATAATATTTTTCTGATGGGCTTTTTTCGTGGGAGGATTCTATGTTCTTATTTCATAAAAAATCAACTATCTATTCACCATGTGAGGGTGAGTTTAAATCCTTACATGAAGTAAAGGATGAGGTATTCTCTAAAGAACTCATGGGAAAGGGATTTGCAGTTGTTCCGACGAATGGAGATATCCATTCACCAGTTGATGGTAAAGTTACAATGGTATTTCCAACAAAACATGCGATTGGTATTACAGATAAAAACAATATTGAATATATTTTGCATATTGGTATCGATACTGTACAGTTAAAAGGGACAGGCTTTCAGATTAGTGTACATGAAGGAGACAGCGTAAAGGCTGGAGACTTACTTGTAAACTGTGATTTAGCCATGCTAAAACAAGCAGGCTATCAGACAGATGTTCTTGTGATTGTTACAAACCACAAGGATGTACGCATCAAACAAGCAGGTAACCTAAAAGTAAAGGATGAGATAGCATATTGTGAAAACATATAAAATTGCAAAAATACTAAATCATAACGTAGTCGTATGTCATAGTGATGAAGATTCTAGAGAATACATTGTCTTTGGAAAGGGTATCGGTTTTCAAAAGAAAGAGAACGATATTGTCCCTGTAGAACAAATTCAAAACGTATATGAACTCGTCGATCTAAAAGATCGTAGACGTTATGAAGAGTTATTAAATAGCGCAGATGATGAAGTAGTAGAAGTTACAGAAGAAGTTATCAGCGAGATGACAAATAGCTTTGGTGCATACGATAAGCGTATCCACCTAGCACTACTTGATCATATTCAGTTTAGTGTAAAGCGTTATCGTGAAAAGATTACTGTTAAAAATGTATTTACGGATGAAATTCAGTTTTTATATCCAAAGGAATTTCAATTCGCAAAGGAAGTGCTAGCGAAGATTAACGAACGCTTAAATATTAACTTGGATAACAGCGAGATTGGATTTATATGCATGCATATTCACGCTGCATTACAGGGTGAAAGTGCCAGCCTTTCTACGATGATTGCACAGATATTAACAGAGACACTCGCAATCATCGAAAGGGAAATGCAAATCAATCTCAATGATTACGAAGTAGCGAAGCAACGTTTGGTAACACACTTGAAGTTTGCTATCAAACGCTCATTAGATGGAGTAGAAATTAACAACTTAATTGGTGATCTTGTTCATGATAAATATCGCAAGTCATATCAGATTGCATGCATGATAGGAGATCACATTGAAAATACATATGGCATCAATATCGGAGAAGGAGAAAGATGCTATCTAACGATACACTTACAAAATATTGTAATGTATCGCAAATAATGGTTCGTACATGTGTAGTAAGGGGTATTACACATGTGGAATATAAGGAGGATATTTATGTTTAAGATGCTTCAAAAGATTGGTAAAGCATTTATGCTACCTATCGCGATTTTACCAGCTGCTGGTCTATTGTTAGGTATTGGTGGTGCTTTATCCAACCCTACAACAGTGGCGACTTATCCTGTATTAAATAATCCAGTATTACAGGGTGTCTTCACAATTATGAGTGAAGCGGGAACAGTTGTTTTCGCAAATCTCGCAATGTTATTATGCGTTGGTCTATGTATTGGACTTGCAAAGCGTGACAAGGGAACTGCTGCCTTAGCTGGTGTTGTTGGTTTCTTAGTAATGAACGCTACAATCAAGGCATTGTTAGGTATTTTCTCACCAGAAGGTGCAGCAATTGATACTGGTGTTGTTGGTGCAATCGTTATTGGTTTAGTTGCTGTTACATTACACAACAAATATCAGAACATTGAATTGCCACAGGTACTAGGATTCTTCGGTGGATCACGCTTCGTACCAATCGTTACTTCATTCGCAAGTATTTTCGTTGGTGCAGTGTTCTTCTTGGTATGGCCACCATTCCAACAATTGTTAGTATCTACAGGTGCTTTCATTGCACAAGCAGGTCCAGTTGGAACATTCTTCTATGGATTCTTAATGCGTCTATGTGGAGCTGTTGGTTTACACCACATGATTTATCCAATGTTCTGGTACACAGAACTTGGTGGTGTTGAAACTGTTGCAGGTGTTGCTGTAGCAGGTGCACAGAAGATCTTCTTTGCACAATTAGCAGATCCAAATCATATCGGTTTATATACAGAAGGAACACGTTTCTTCGCTGGTCGTTTCTCAACAATGATGTTCGGTTTACCAGCCGCATGTTTAGCAATGTACCACTGTGTACCGAAGGAAAGAAGAAGCAAGTACAAGGGCTTATTCTTAAGTGTTGCCTTAACATCCTTTATCACAGGTATTACAGAACCAATCGAATTCATGTTCTTGTTCGTAAACCCAATTCTTTATGTTATCCACTCATTCTTTGATGGTGTAAGTTTCTTCATCGCAGATATTCTCAATATCTCTATTGGTAATACATTCTCTGGTGGTGTGATTGACTTTACACTCTTTGGTATCCTACAAGGAAACGCAAAGACAAACTGGATTTTAGAGATTCCATTTGGTGCAGTTTGGGCATGTCTATACTACACATTCTTCAGATGGTACATTACAAAGTTCAATGTTATGACTCCTGGTCGTGGTGAAGAATCTGATGATGCAGAACCAGTAGTAGAGACAAAGTCTACGCTCAAGGAAGATAGTCATAAGATCATCGCTGCTTTAGGTGGTAAGGAAAATATTGAAGACGTTGACGCATGCATTACACGCTTACGTGTAAGTGTGAAGGATGTTGCGAAGGTTGATAAGGACACACTGAAGAAGTTAGGTGCTACAGATGTTCTTGAAGTTGGTGGAGGTATCCAAGCTATCTATGGCGCAAAGGCTATTCTCTACAAGAACAACATCGTCGAAATCTTAGGTATCGATGAATAATCAAGAAGTTACTTCAGCCTTAAAAGGAAAACTCGTTATCTCTTGTCAAGCGCTGCCAGGAGAGCCGCTCTATACAGAAGCGGGAGGAATTATGCCATTAATGGCATATGCGGCAGAGCTTGCAGGAGCTAGTGGAATACGTTGTAACTCGGTGCGAGATATTAACGAAATTCGTGCGAAAGTAAAACTTCCAACAATTGGAATTATCAAGCAAGATTATTTGGACTCACCAATTTATATAACCCCTACATTTGAAGAGGTGAGTGCACTTGTACAAACAGGCACAGAGATTATTGCCTTAGATTATACAGATCGCATACATCCAAATAACGTTAAACGCGAAGAATTATTCCATCAAATCAAACAAGCATATCCAAATCAACTACTGATGGCAGATATCTCAAATTTTGAAGAGGCGAAAGCCGCAGTAGAAATTGGCTTTGACTTTGTTGGTACAACACTCAACGGTTACGTCGGTGACGAAAAGACAGAAGGGCCAAACTTTGACTTGGTATCTCAAATCGTCAATGAATTAGACTGTCGTTGTATTGCGGAAGGAAGAATCCATGAGCCATCCCAAGCCCGTAAAATGCTAGAACTTGGAGCTTATGCGGTTGTGGTTGGTGGAGCGATTACACGTCCACTTGAAATTGCGACAAGATTTATCAAAGAAATCAACAAGGACCGCTAAATTTTGCGGCCCTTTTCTTGTGCATAAGAGGTCAGTATTCTGTATAATAGTACCGATAGAGGTTGAAGATGAAAAGAGAAGATTTTATCCTTCCGGTTCATGCGGAAGAAAGAAAACGAACAAAGAAAAATACAGAGAGTACTTTTAGTAACTTTCAGATCAGCGATGATATCGTAAATCTAGGTTATGGTAAGAAGTACTTTATACATACCTATGGCTGTCAAGCCAATGTACGTGATGGAGAAGCACTTGCAGGGATGATGGAAATGATGGGCTATACAAGTACCAATGTTCCAGATGATGCAGATGTATTATTCTTTAATACTTGTGCAATCCGTAAAGCAGCAGAAGACCGTGTATTATCCGATGTAAATAAGCTACGTTACTTAAAGGACCAGCGCCCAACAACGGTATTCTGTATCTGTGGTTGTATGGCCCAAGAGGAAGAAACAGTCAAACAGATTCTTTCTGTATCACCACATGTAGATTTAATCTTTGGTACCCATAACATTCACCGTATGCCAAACCTTTTAGCAGAGGTGATTGAAAGTAACCAGCGCAAAGTAGAAGTATTCTCCCAAGAAGGAGATGTTGTTGAAGATGTACCAGTAAAGCGTTCAATGGATTCCAAGGGCTTTGTAAATATTATGTATGGTTGTGATAAGTTCTGTACGTATTGTATTGTGCCTTATACACGTGGTAGAGAGCGCTCACGCCGCAAGGAAGATATCATAAGAGAAGTGGAAGAACTTAAAGCCAGTGGGCGTAAGGAAGTTGTTTTACTTGGTCAAAATGTGAATGCCTATGGCAAAGACTTAAAGATGGAAGATGGCTTTACACAACTGCTTGTGGCAGTTGCCAAAACTGGTATTGAACGTATTAGCTTCTATACAAGTCATCCAAGAGATTACAGTGAAACAACCATCGATGCGATGCGAGATTATCCAAACATCATGCCATTCTTACATCTACCTGTTCAATCAGGATCGGATGAAGTATTACGTCGTATGGCACGTGGATACACAGTTGAAAGATACAAGCAGTTATACGATGATCTTAAGAAGAAAGTACCAGATATCGCATTTACAACAGACTTAATTGTCGGTTTCCCAAATGAAACCGAGGAAGAATTTGAGGCAACATTAGATCTTGTGCGTTATTGTCGCTTTGATATGGCATATGCATTTATCTACTCCCCAAGAGCAGGCACACCAGCCGCAAATATGGAAGATAATATTCCACTAGAAGTAAAGAAGGAAAGACTTGCAAGACTCAATGACTTATTAACTGAGATCGCAGAAGAAAATAACCGTCGCTTCTTAGGTAAAACAGTCAGTGTTCTATGTATTGGAAAGTCCAAGAGAAATAGCGAAGTCTATAGCGGATATAGTGCAGATAATAAACTTGTAAACTTCACAAGCGAAAAAGAATGTATCAATCAGATTGTAAATGTAGAAATTACCGCAACACATAGCTATTATCTTGAAGGTAAAGTTCTGTAAAATCGTCAGTATTTGTTCTATAATAAAATAGGATTAAAAGTATTACTGGAGGATATAATTTATGAGTAAAGTACGCATATTTGCGCTCGGCGGCCTTGATGAAGACGGCAAAAACATGTATGTCGTTGAAAACAACGAAGATATATTTGTCATGGAATGCGGATTGAAATATCCGGATGGTGATCAGTTAGGAATTGAGATGATCATTCCTGATTTCCGCTACTTACGTGAGAATCAATCACGCATTAAAGCAATCTTCATTACCCATGGTCATGAAGATGTTATGGCAGCACTACCAAACCTATTGAAAGAAATTCCGGATATTCCGGTGTATACAGCACCACTAACAGCGATGATCTTAGAACGCAAGCTAAAGAAGGCGGGTATTAAAGAATTAAACTTACACCGCATTCGTCGTAATGCAAAGTTTAAGATTGGTAATACAGAAATTCGTACCTTCGGTACAATGCAGTCTATCGCTGATGGTTTTGGTGTGGCAATTAAGACAGAAGATGGATATGTAGTATATTCATCAGAGTTTATTGTCGACTACGATACGAAAAACGCAGCCTTCAAATTTGATATTACCAATATTACAGATTTAGGTAGTGAAGGTGTACTTGCGTTATTGAGTGAATCAGTAGGTTCTACACGTGCTGGTAACAGTAGCCCACATCACCGCATCACAGAACAAATCGAACAGTACTTTGAAGATACGCAGAATCGTATGTTTATTACTGTGTTTAACCAAAACTTATATCGTGTCATTGAAATTATTGAACTTGCAACAAAGTATAACCGTAAGGTTGTAATCTTTGATGAGGAGTTAAAGAGTTTGATGGCAGATATGGCAAAGCTAGGATACTATCATATTCCACCAGGATTAGAGGTAGCTCCATCTGCTTTTAGCAATGACATGGAAAACATCTTAGTCATTGTGTCAGGTACTGGTAAGTCCATCTTCCGTAAGATTCATAAGATGGCAACAAAAGAAAATGACAGAATTGAGTTACGTCCTACGGATACAGTGATTATCGCTTCTCCTGCCGTACCAGGTACAGAAAGAGAAGAAGCATCCATGGAAGATGACCTCTACAAAGAAGCAGGTCGTGTACTGATGATTGACTCACGTCGTGCCTATAGTATGCATGCAAGTATTGAAGATTTAAAGATGATGATTTACTTGATGAAGCCAAAGTACTATGTACCGGTAAAGGGTGAATATCGTCAACTCATCGCCAATGCGAACATCGCATTAAACATGGGATATAACGCAGATAAGATTATCGTTATGGATAATGGCCAAGTGGCTGTATTAAACGATGGTGTGATGGCGAAGTCTTATGACAAGGTCGATGTGGATGATGTCATGGTAGATGGTAACGATAGCTTAGACGCTAGCGGTATGGTCTTAAAAGATAGAGAAATCCTAAGTACGGATGGTACAATTATCATCGGTGTCGTGATGAATCACGTCACAAAGGAAATCATTGGTGGACCAGATGTACAAAGCCGTGGTGTAATCTATCTTAAGGACGCAGATTACATTATTAAAGAAGTTGGCAACATCATGGAGAAGACCATTGATGATGCAGTGAAAGAAAAACGTTATGACAATATGTCATGTCGTAGTGAAGCGCGTGAGAAGATTAGTCGTTATATCTTGAAAGAAACAGGTAAACGGCCTATGATACTTCCAGCAATTATCGAAATTAACACAAAGGATTAGTGAGGGAATACGTGGCAAGAAAGACAAAAGCACAACAACAAGCAGAACAAAACCAGCTCGTCTTTAGAGTGATCACAATTGTGATCCTCTTAGCTTTTGCCATTTTAGGCTTTACCAAAGCAGGCATCGTTGGTCTATTCATCTATAACTTATTAGGTTACCTAGCGGGTAACCTTTACTGGTTTGTGATTGCGATTGTAGTCATTGTTCTGTTAATTAATATTATTAGAAGAAAACAAGAGAAAGAAGAAATTAGTTGGATACCAATTATCTTACTAATCTCTGCACTATTACTCCTAGAGGCATATGTTGCAGTACCAAATGTTACAGGCATGGATGCCTTATATGACTATATCAATCACACGTTAGATTACTTCATGCCAGATTCAACTTTGAAATTTAGTGGGGGAATCTACGGTATCTTCTTATATGCGATTACATCGATGATGTTTAATCGTATTGGTTCTGTACTCGTTATCGTCGTACTCTTTATGATTGCGATGTTATTGCTTGTAGATATAGAAGTGTACAAGAAGGCATTCCGTTCTGTCATCGCATTTTTTAAGATGCCAGAAGTTGAAGAAAGCAAGAAAAAAGAAGAACCAGAGGAGCCAAAAGAACCAGCTAATCTTTGGAAGATGCTTGATAAAGGGAAAGAGACAACTAGTTCACTCTTCCAAAATATTAAGGCAGATGGTAAGACAGAAAGTTTGCCAGTTGTACAAGAAGAACAACCAAGAACGGCGCGAGTTATCAATCGCATTCATCCAGATGATCCAACCCAAGAAGTGCCAATTATCGTACTTCCAGGAGAAACAATCTCACAGAAGGATTCTGTATTCATCGACGTAGATGATTTAAGTGATGACCATGCTGGCATGGAAGAAAAGACAACGCTAATGCAAGATACTGTTGTTCGTAGATCAGAGCCATCACGCTTTACGCCAATGGCAGTCGATAGAGATGAAGAGGATGAATTGTCTTCAACAGAAGAATATGAAACAGTTGGAGATGAACATCCTGATCAAGAAAGCAATATCTATCCACCAACAGAGGCACCAAAGCCAAAGAAACGTACACGTCCATATCAATTACCAAAGGTTTCACTCTTAGACCCACTTCCTCCAAAGGGTAGTAATCCAGAAAATGAAGTGGCTGCTAGAGAGAAATCACAATTATTGTTACAGATTTTAAATAACTTTGATATCGAAGCACAGTTATTAAATATACATATCGGACCATCTGTTACACAGTTTGAAATTCGTCCGGATGTCAACGTTAAGGTATCCAAGATTCTAGGTTTAACAGATAACATCAAGATGCAATTAGCTGCTAGAGATGTTCGTATTGAAGCACCAATTCCAGGCCGCAATGCGGTAGGTATTGAAATACCAAACGTGAAGAGTACGCCAGTTAAGATGCGTGAAATCATCAATGACGTAGGTAATGATAAAGATCAACCATTACTATTCTTCCTTGGTAAAGACTTACTAGGACGTACTGTAACATGTCGTTTAGATAAGATGCCACACATGTTGATTGCCGGAGCGACAGGTTCAGGTAAATCAGTATGTATGAACTCTATCATCTGTTCATTGTTATTACGTACAAAGCCAGATGAAGTAAAGATGTTACTAGTCGATCCAAAGAAGGTAGAATTTACACCATATCGCAATATTCCACACTTGATTGGACCAGTTATCAATGATCCAAACAAGGCAAGCAATGCCTTAAAGGTCATTGTACGTATCATGGATGAACGTTATAACATGTTCGCAGCTGCTGGTGTAAGAAACATTGAAGTCTACAACAACATGGTTGAACAACAGGGTGGTAGACCAAATCCAGATGGTTCACCAGCACCGAAGAAGATTCCATATATCGTTGTCATTATTGATGAGTTAGCAGACTTAATGGCAGTTGCTGGTAAAGAAGTTGAACAATCCATTCAACGTATTACACAGTTAGCGCGTGCTGCAGGTATTCACTTAATCGTCGCAACCCAAAGACCATCGGTAGATGTTATTACAGGTATTATTAAAGCAAATATCCCAAGCCGTATCGCATTTGCGGTATCCAGTGGTATGGACTCACGTACAATCTTAGATCATGTAGGTGCAGAACGATTACTAGGATATGGTGACATGCTTTACATGCCAATTGGACAAACAGGTTCAACCCGTGTACAAGGTGTATTCGTGACAGATGATGAAGTACAAAGAATTACAAGCTTTGTATCCTCTGAAGCTTCTCCAGTTTATGATGATTCCTTCGTACAGTTAGATGGAATCGAATCGGGAGAAGGTGGTATCGTGACAGAAATCAGTGATGATCCACTCTTTAAGGAAATTAAAGAATACGTTATCGAAGCACAAAAAGCTTCTACATCCTTACTACAAAGACGCTTCGGCATCGGTTATAACCGTGCCGCAAGAATGATTGATGCCCTCGAAGAACATGGTATCATCGGACCAGCACAAGGTAGTAAACCAAGAGAAGTATATATCAAAGAATAAAGACGCCTGATGGTGTCTTTTTTATTATGGATTGCAAATAGTTATATACTGTTATATAGTGTTATATGTAAAGGAGAAACAATGAAAATTATTCTAATAAACGGAAGTAGTACTCCATTATATGAGCAGATTAAAAATGCAATTAAAGAAAATATCATTGGAAATACAGTATTATCGGATGCACAATTACCATCTGTACGACAATTATCTAAAGAACTAGGCGTAAGTATATTAACTGTCAAAAAAGCATATGACGAACTAGAGCGAGAAGGATTTATTGTCATCAGACAAGGATTAGGTACATTTGTTGCGACAATGAATCAAGACCTTTTAAAAGATGAAAAACAAAAAGACATAGAGTCCCATTTACTAGAAGCATGCAAGATTGCAAAAACAATCCATCTCAGCAAATCTGAATTAACAGAACTATTCAATTATATTTATGAAGAAGGTATAGAAAATGAATAAAATTGAGATCAAAAACCTAAATAAAGACTATCAAAACTTTACATTAAAAAATGTAAATTTCTCGATTCCTGAAGGATACGTTACGGGATTTATTGGAAGAAATGGTATGGGTAAAACGACAACCATTAAATCAATATTATCTTTGATTCAGTATCAAGGAGATATTTTATCCATACATGGTGATGAGAAAAACCAGTTGGATAATCAAAAGATTGGTGTAATTATGGATGATTCATTTCTTGCGAAAGACTGGAATATGGAACTCGTCAATCAAGCGATGAAAGTTGGATATGATAAGTGGGAAGAGAGTACGTATTGGAATCTTTTAGAAAAATTCAATATTGATAAGAAACTGAAAGTAAAAGAATTATCACGTGGGATGAAGATTAAACTCATGTTATCGATTGCTTTATCACACAACGCAGAACTCTTAATTTTAGATGAGCCAACGAGTGGATTAGATCCAAGTATGCGTGAAGAATTTGTGGAAGTTATCTCTGACTATATGCAAGATGATAGACACACAGTATTATTCTCTACACATATTACACAAGATCTTGAAACAATCGCAGATTACATTGTATTTATTGATAATGGGGAAATTGTATTATCTTTAGAAAAAGAAGAATTTATAAACTATTTCATGATTTTAAAATGTGGTTTAGAAAATCAAAATACGCTTGATCCAGACGCAATATTGGGACAAAAGAAAACAAAATATAATATCGAATACTTAGTAAAGCGCCACGCGATTCAAGAGATTCCAAATGAATATGTAGAAGATGAAATTACAATTGATAAAATTATGATTTTATATGGGAGGGAAAAATAATGAATGCAATCAAAGTATTTAAGTTAGATTTATTATCCATTAAACCATATTTAACGATTAAGAATTTAATAATTCTAATAGGACTTGGAACTCTCTATGGTGTATTATCAAAAAATCCAGTATTTGTTTTAGCTACAGTACAGATGTTTGCGATATTATTCTCGGGTTATCCTTTTATGGTAGGCGAAGAGTCTGGGATTGATCCCTTATATAAACTGTTTAGTATCTCACCAAAAGATGTAGTAAAAGGCAGATACCTTTTAGCAACAGTATCTGTGGTAATCATGTTGGTAGTTGGTGTTGTTATGGCAATGATTATAGGACTTGTATATCCTATGGAAGATTTATTTTATAGTTTATTGTTGGCAGCACCGTGTATAGGAATCATTTCGTTAATCATTATTTTCATTGAGTATCCAATCTATTTTAAATATGGATATAAAAAGGGAAAAACATTAACAGCAGTACCAATGTTATTACTTGCGATTGGTGCAGTATGTTCTGCTTACTTTAATGAAACTCTAAAATCTATATTACAATTTCTTGTGATGAATCCATTTATGGCAATTGCAATTATCTGTATTATTTTCATCATAATCATTGGTGTATCAATAAAACTTTCTGATAAGTTATACACTAGAAGAGATTTTTAAATGAATAAAAGTAATTGACAAAAGGCATTGACTATCATACTATTTCAACATAACAAACCGATGATTGGGAAATCAAACATACAAAAGCAACTTCTAGAGAGCGGGGATGGTGGAAACCTGCAGGCATGCGGTATGCAAATGGACCCATGAGGGCTTAAGGAACGCTTATGCAAGTATTTAAGACGCAATGTCAGCGTTAAAGGGCAGAGAATGTGATTGCATTTTCAAAGAGAGAATAGTCAAAAGACTATTAAAAAAGGTGGTACCGCAGGTTAACGCTTGTCCTTTTATGGGCAGGCGTTTTTGTATGTTATGACTGAAAATGCAGAGAGAAGGAGGATATATCACATGAAAAAGTTAGTACAGGTAATTTGTGTTTTATTATGCAGTATGATGATTGGGTGTTCTTTACCCTCTGCATCAAAAAAGGATGCGAAAAAGTATGTTATCGTTAAGCAACTGGATCACGCATCCATTGATGAGATTGCAGTCGCAATTGAAAATGAATTAAAAGAGTTAGATGAAACAGCAGAAGTAGAAATCTATTCTGGTCAAAATGATCAATCTACATTGATGCAAATTGGCAAGCAAGCAGTAACAGATGGAGCAGATGTTATTATCCCAATTGGTACACTAGCAGCACAAACAATGGTTGTGGCAAGTGAGGATACAGAAATTCCAGTGGTTTACGCTACAATTAGTGATCCAGAAGCAGCTTCCTTAACAGGAATTGATAGAGTAACAGGTACATCTGATGCACTTAATACAAAACAGTTTGTTGATATGATGTTAAAACAAAATCCAAACTTACAGACAGTTGGTTTACTCTATTCAAATTCAGAAGCAAACTCACAAAAGCCAATTGCAGAAGTGAAAAAGATTTTAGATGAAAAGAAAATTAAATATATCGAAGCAACCGCAAATACCAGCCAAGAAGTAATCGCAGCTGCATCATCTCTTATCGCAAGTAAGGTAGATGCAGTATTTACACCAACAGATAACGTGATCATGTCTTCTGAGCTTGCTATCTATGAGGCCTTCATGAATGCGAATATTCCGCATTATGCAGGAGCAGATTCCTTTGTAAGATCAGGTGCATTTGCGACTTGTGGAGTGAATTATACAGATGCTGGTATTAAGACAGCTAAGCTTGCCTACGAAGTATTACAGCCAGGATTCAAGAAGGCAGAAGAATTTATCACACTAGACGGTGGTATTATCACTGTAAATACAGAAGTAGCGGAAAAGTTAGGTGTAAATCCAGATATCTTCGCAAATTTTGGTCAAGTAGTAACAGTTGAAACAACAGGAAAGTAAGGGATACTATGCTAAGTATTTTTCAAACTACTTTAGAACTAGGTGCTTTATATGCATTTGTATCAATCGCTTTATTTATTAGTTACCGTCTGTTAGATATCGCTGATTTAACAACAGATGGAAGCTTTGTCCTAGGTATGGCGATATCCGTATCTTGTGCATATGTAGGTCATCCAATCTTAGGTATCTTATTAGGTATGCTTGCAGGTGGTGTTGCAGGTTATGTTACAGCCTTTTTACAAACACGTATGGGTGTTCCATCCATTATTTCAGGAATCATTACAAGCACAGGATTATACACAGTTAATCTATTTGTCATGGGATGGTCAAGTCAAATATCCCTTTTAAAACAAACAACAGTATTTACAATCCTAAAGAAAACAAATATTGGTGGTAGTTGGTATGCAAGCATATTCGTGATTGTCTTATTAGTTGTATGCATGATTCTATTACGCTTATTTTTATCAACTAGATTAGGATTATCGTTACGCGCAACAGGCGATAATCGTGCGATGGTAACAGCGTCTAGTGTAAATGTCAAAAATATGATTACGCTTGGACTAGTCATAGCTAATATGTTAGTTGGTTTAAGTGGAGCACTCGTTGGACAGTTTAATAAGACAAGCGATATCAATGCTGGTACTGGTATTGTAGTAGTTGGACTTGCTTGCTTGATTATTGGTGAATCACTAATACAAGGTAGAAAATCATTATCACGAAATTTAACAGCTTGTTTTGTTGGTAATGTTGTTTATCGAATGATTTATGCGATTATATTGCAGACAAAAATCATCAACGTACAATCATTAAAACTAGTGACAGCTTTGATTGTCGCACTTGCAGTAGCAGCACCGACAATCAAAAAAGAACTTTCTTTACATATGAGAAAGGGGAGATAACAAATGCTAGATATACAAAATCTTTCCGTTACATTCAATGCAGGAAGTATCGATGAAAAAAATGTACTTCATGATTTGAATTTACATGTTGAAACAGGTGAATTTATTTGTATCATTGGCTCAAATGGAGCAGGTAAATCTACCATTCTAAATACCATTGCCGGTAGTATTATCCCAGATAAAGGCAAGATTCTTCTGGATGATACGGATATCACTTATGTCAAAGAGTATCAACGAGCAAGTTATATTGGACGTTTATTTCAAGACCCACTAAAGGGTACTGCACCTAACATGACAATCGAAGAAAATCTAGCACTTGCATGCCTAAGTGCAAAGGAAAAGAAATCACCATTTTCTTGGATTACAAACAAAGAACGTGAACTATTCAAAGAACAGTTAAAAATGCTTGATATGGGACTTGAAGATCGCATGCATACGCTAGTCGGGAATCTATCTGGAGGTCAACGCCAAGCATTAACATTACTAATGGCAACGATTGTACCACCAAAATTATTATTACTAGATGAACATACAGCAGCACTAGATCCAAAGGCAGCTGCAAAAATTATGAAGCTTACCCAAGAAATTGTTAAAAAGCATCATATTACATGTCTGATGGTAACTCACCAAATGCAACAAGCTTTAGAAGTTGGTGATCGTACAATCATGATGAATGATGGTCATATTGTAATAGACATCAAAGGTGAGCAAAGAGAAAACATGTCAGTATATGACTTAATGGAACGCTTCCACGCAAATACAGGAAGTAATCTAGCAGATGACCGTATCTTACTTGCAAAATAAGTGAAACTATATAAAAAATCAGAGATGATACTTAAATGAAATGAATAGGATGGGAATTCTATATTGTGTACATAATATCATTTGAGTAAATGTATACGTTAACGATGAATATTTAATTACTATTATTTTGTTTTTACAAAAGTGAGAATACGAACTAGAAATATGATTCATTACGATTTTAAATTGAAACTATACGACTCTTAGGGCAATTAATGTAGTGTGACCTATCAGTTATAAATAAAATAGGGTGTACAAAAGTTGTTATGTAAAAAAATGCATAACAACTTTTTCGATTTAGAATGTAATTATAAAAATGAGAGGAGATATAATGAATGATCGTGCAAGTCAGATTTTAAATCTGCTAATTAAAAATCCAGATTATAAAGTTTCTAATATTGAAAAACTTCTTGATTTGACACGTCGTCAAGTCAATTATTCTCTTAGTCAAATCAACAATGACTTGGTTCATAATAATCTTCCCAAAATTACTAAAAATGCTGATGGATCAATTGTAGTGCCAAAAGAAATACTTCAGTTTTATTCTCAGCGTTCGTCAGATACGGCTACAGCTTTCTACTCAGAAAAAGAAAGAATCGATA
>CALHUY010000059.1 GCA_938039295.1 uncultured Solobacterium sp. | reverse complement strand
GATGTGATCGACCTGTACCTAGTATGATGTGTACAAGGGATTGTCTTCCTTTTTGACCAATGACTTCGTAGGATAGATGACATTTCTTGCCATGTTTTGTGTCAGTTACACTAACAGTATTGGTACGGGTGTCCTTGGATAGATAATCTTCTAATATATCACTCTGCTTTGTAGGAATACCGTCGAGAATTGCGAGGTATTCTTTCTTTAATTGGTGTGTTCGAACAGACTCGGATAAACGTGCAGCTGCTTTGGAGGTTTTCGCAAATACCATGACACCACCAACAGGACGATCTAAACGATGTACTAGACCACAATATACGTTACCTGGTTTTTGATATTTCTCTTTGAGATATTCTTTGCACATGGTTAATAAATCCATGTCGTGAGAATCATCTTCCATGACGGGAATATTGATTGGCTTTTCCACGCATAAGACGTGGTTATCTTCGTAGAGGACGTTAATCATTTTCTCTGCCAACTGCCATAGATTCCGCATGGGAGTAGTAAATCACGATTTGCGATTGGTAGGGCAATTTCACCTGTTTCCACAATACCATTTGGATGATCTGGCAAGATCATCGTGCGCAGTGTGTTATCTAAAACGATGGAAGAAAAACCAGTTGTATAGCTATTGATTAAGAAGAACAATGCGTCTTTATCAAGGATTTCTGCACAAGCTTGGATTAACTTTGTGACTTCTTTTTCAAACTTCCACATCTCACCATTTGGACCTCTTCCATAGGAAGGTGGATCCATTAGGATACCATGATAGGTATGTCCACGGCGCTTTTCGCGTTCAACGAACTTCAAGCAATCATCAACGATAAAACGAATTTTATTATTTTGAAGACCACACAAGTCACGATTTTCTTTTGCCCATTGTACCATACCTTTTGATGCATCGACGTGTACAACTTCTGCAGCACCGGCTTTAGCACAAGCCATGGTAGCTCCACCAGTATAGGCAAAAAGATTAAGAACACGAATCTCTTCATTTGGATATTTCTTGATTAGATCAGACATCCAATCCCAGTTCACTGCTTGTTCAGGAAATAAGCCAGTGTGTTTAAAACCAGTTGGGGATACCTTAAAAGTAAGATCTTTATAATTGATAGTCCATGACTCTGGAAGTTTCTTGCGATACTCCCAATGACCACCACCTTTATCAGAGCGATGATAAATGGCATCTGTATCTTGCCATAGACTTGTATTCTGCTTTGCTGGCCAGATTGCTTGTGGGTCTGGACGTCTTAAAACGATACCTTTCCACTGCTCTAATTTCTCGCCATTTCCTGCATCAAAGCAGGTATAATCTTTCCATTGATTTGCTATTCTTGACATGGGGTTACCTCTTTGCTCATTATACCATGAACTGCACGCTTTCCTTAGGGGTTTCAGAAAAGAAAATAATATATTTACATTGTGCTACAGCCCCTCATTGAGGGTAGTCAATGGTATAATAGAACCTACGGGAAATAGATTCACCGAAAATATTATTTTGAATCAAAATGAAGTAATGCAGAATGTGGAGTGTGTAGTGATGATTGATATAAATAGTTTAAATGAAAACCAAAAAGATGCAGTCTTATCCAAAGAAAAGTACCTCAGAATTATTGCGGGTGCAGGTTCTGGTAAGACGAGAGTTTTAACAATGCGCATTGTGCATTTGATTGAAGATGAAAATGTTTGGCCAACGAAGATTTTGGCGATTACATTTACCAATAAAGCAGCTAATGAAATGAAAGAGCGTGTTCGTAATATGCTTGCTAGTCAGACAAGTGCACCATGGGTAAGTACGATCCACTCCTTGTGTGTACGTATTCTACGCGAAGATATTATTGCGATGGGATATCCACGTAACTTTACTATCATGGATACAGAAGACCAAAAGTCTGTACTCAAGGAAGCTTACAAGTTACAAGGAATTGATGCGACAACATATTCCTATAGTTCTATGTTAGACTACATTGCCAATAATAAAACAGCAGATATTACACCAGAAAGAGCGCTAGTTTTAGCTGGTGATTATCATGCGGATAAAGTAAAGGCAGAGATATATGCGTTCTATGATAAGCGTCAAAGAGATTTATATGCGTTAGACTTTGATGATTTGATTTTATGGACTGTACGCATGTTTGCAAAATACCCAGAAATCTTAGAAAAGTGGCAAAGACATTTTAGTTATATCTTGGTAGATGAGTTCCAAGATATTGATAAGAAACAGTATGAGTTAATCAACCAATTAACAGGACCTATGAACCACTTACTTGTAGTAGGTGATCCAGACCAGACAATCTATACATGGCGTGGTGCGGATGTAAATATCATCATGAACTTTACTAAGGATTATCCACAAGCGAAAACAATCATTTTAAATGAAAACTATCGTTCTGTTGAGGCAATCCTCAATGGCGCAAACTCCGTTATCAAAAATAATAAATATCGTGTGGATAAAGAACTCTTTACCAATCGTCATAGCGATGAAAAGATTACCCATTATTCTGCTGCGAGTGATGAATATCAAGCAGCTTGGATTGCAGGGAAGATTTCTAGTTTACATCGTGAAGGCAAGAGTTATCATGACATTGCGATTTTATATCGTTCCAACTACCTATCTCGTTCCTTAGAAAAAGCTCTGCTCGATGAAAGAATTCCATACATCATCTATGGCGGTACACGCTTCTATGAACGTCAGGAAGTTAAGGATGCGCTATGTTACCTACGTATGGTAACAACAGCAGATGATCTTGCATTACAACGTATCCTCAATCGTCCAAAGCGTGGAGTTGGTAATAAGACGATGGATTTAATTGTGGAAACTGCACGCGCAAGAAACACTTCCATGTATGAAGTATTGAAAGATACTTCTCTATTTAGTGGCAAGATGTTAACAACTATGGAGAACTTTGTAAACATGGTTGAATCATGGCGTAAACGTGCAAATAGTGGTGAGATTGAAATCTTTAAACTGTTTGAACAAATCATTGAAGAAAGTGGCTATCGTGCGATGTTAACTGAAGCTAAGGAACAAGATCGCATTGAAAACTTAAAAGAATTAATTGATGACGTTAAAGAATTCTCTGAGACATATCCAGAAAGTACATTAGATGAATACTTACAGTTAGTATCCCTTTATGGTGACCGTGAAGAGACACTGGCAAGTGACTTTGTGCAGTTAATGACAGTCCATGCGGCTAAAGGTTTGGAATTTGATACTGTGTTTATTTCAGATATGAATGAAGGTATCTTCCCAAATGAGCGAGCAGTGAATGAAAGTCATCGTGGTGTGGAAGAAGAAAGACGTCTTGCGTATGTTGCATTTACAAGAGCTAGAAATAAACTCTATCTAACAGAAGCAGGTGGATTCTCAATGATTCTGCAGCGTGTACGTACAACATCCCGCTTCATCGAAGAAATTGATGCAGAATACATTGAACATTTAGGTTCAGGTATGCATGCAGGAAATGCACAAAAAGATGTTCGTTTATCAGAAAGATTATTTGATAATAGTGCTTCTTCCTTTACACAACAGATGGCAAAGGCAAAACCTTCAGGATTAAAGAAGGGTGATACAGTCATTCATGCAAAGTTTGGTGAAGGCTTAGTTATCAGTATCAAAAATGAGATTGCGGAAATCGCATTCCCATATCCATTTGGAGTTAAAAAGGTTGCGGCAGGACATCCGAGTATTAAGAAAAAGACAGATTTAAGGAGTTAACATGAGCGAAGATAAATTAGAACTTATGCGACAGATGGTCGCACAGTTAAATCAAGCAGCTGATGCATACTATGATGGTAAGGCAGAACAGATGACAGACTATGAATGGGATGCCTTATTTGATCGTCTGAAAAAATTAGAAGAAGAAACAGGTATTGTGTTAGAAGACTCTCCAACAATGAAAGTCTCTAGTGACCATACCGCAGGCCAAAAAGAGGCCCATGAATTCTTGGCTTTATCACTTGCGAAAACAAAGAAGCCAGAAGAGGTTGAAAAGTGGGCAGAAGGAAAGCCTATCTGGATTTCATGGAAACTAGATGGTTTAACACTTGTTGTGACATATGATGATGGCAAGTTAAGTAAAGTCGTTACCCGTGGAGATGGCCATGTTGGTACAAATATTACCCATTTGTCCTCCGCAATCCAAGGGATTCCACAGACAATCTCTGAAAAGGGACATCTTGTTATCCGTGGTGAAGCGGTGATTTCATACGAAGACTTTAATCGCTTCGTAATGGAGTCTGGCGAAGATTACGCAAACCCAAGAAATCTTGCGTCAGGTTCATTAACCCTGAAAGATATCGAAGAAGTGAAGAAACGTCAAATCCATTGGATTCCATTTACACTTGTATACACAGAAGAGGAAATTACTTCTTGGGGTAAACGCATGGACTATATGGAGAAGCTAGGTTTTCAAGTTGTTGAACGTGAGTGTGTAAAACATCCAACACTTGCAAATATCAACGCAGAAATTGACCGGTTTACAAAGAAGGTTACAAACGCAATCAATCCATATCCAGTGGATGGGTTAGTTGTTGTCTATGATGATACAGAATATGCGTCAGGTGGTTCTGTAACAGGGCACCATGCGACTAGAGCCGGTTTTGCGTTTAAGTGGCAAGATGAATCAGTACTATCCAAACTCGAACATATCGAGTGGTCTTGTGCAGCATCTACCATTACACCAGTAGCAGTTTTTACTCCAGTAGAAATTGAAGGTACAACCGTCAAACGTGCATCTCTTTGCAATATTAGTGAATGTAAACGTTTAGGGATTGGAGATGCAGGTAGTGAACTGGAAGTCATCAAGGCAAATAAGATTATTCCAAAGGTCATTCGTGTTAAACAGGCAGTAGGAGAATTCCATATTCCAGAAACTTGTCCTGTTTGTCATAGTGAAACAGTCGTAGATATGAGTGAGCGAGGAACAGAAACCCTCAAGTGTACAAATCCTAGTTGCCCTGCTAAGAAACTTAAGAAATTCAATCGTTTTGTGTCAAAGGCAGGTATGGATATCGATGGTATCTCAGAGCAAACACTAGCAAGGTTTATCAACGAAGGCTGGATTACAAAGAATGGTGACATCTTCCGCTTGTCTAGACATCGTGAAGAAATAACAGAACTAGAAGGATTTGGCGAAAAGTCTGCAGCGAATATTATGAATTCCATTGATAAAGCAAGAGAAATTGATGAGGCTAAACTTGTCTATGCCCTTAATATTCCTTTGATTGGCAAGGATGTCGCAAAACGCTTACTCTCTGTTTATCCATTTAGAGAGTTAATTGATATCGCAAGAAATACAGAGACAACAGAGGTATTTAGTTCCATTGATGGAATCGGACCAGAAAAGTCCAATGCCTTTGTGAGTTGGTGCAAAGATCCAGAAAATATCACACAACTTGAAGACCTGTTAGATGAAATTACCGTACAACGTTCCAATACAGTCGCAAGTGGTAATCTTTGTGAAGGACTAACCTTTGTTGTGACAGGGGATGTACATCATTACGCAAATCGTAATGAGCTAAAGGCCTATATTGAATCACAGGGTGGTAAGGTAACAGGTTCTGTATCCAAATCAACCAATTATCTAATTAATAACGATGTGACTTCGTCATCATCCAAAAATACAAAAGCAAAACAACTCAACATTCCAATTCTTTCGGAAGAAGAGTTTATTGCCCGTTTTGTAAAGGATTGATAACATTGATAAAATCGCTATTTAACGCTAAAATATATCAGCGAGAAACGAGGTATAAATCATGGTAGAAAACAAAGATAGAGAATACTTCCAAAAGTTAGCAAATCAACTGATGTTTAACATATCAGACGAAGAAGCAGACGAACTAGTGAGTGAGTTTGGCACGTTAGAAAAGCAGTTTGCGATTATGGAAGAAATTGATACAGACGGTGTAGAGGAAATGATTTATCCGTTTGAAGAACCAACAACATACATCCGTCATGATGAGCCAGATCATGTGATCTCTCAAGATGATGCGATGAGAAATGTAACGAAGAAATTGGAAGGACATTTTGTTCTGCCAAAGGTGGTGAAGTAATGATTAAAGATATGGTAAATCATCCAGCAGATATTACTGCTCGCTGTGAAGAGGCTTACGCAAAAGCACAGGAATTACAAGATAAACTAAACGCAGTCATCACATTTGTTGATCCAAAGGATCAATTAGCACAACTACCAGAAGGTGGTTTACTGCATGGTGTTCCAATCGCAATTAAAGATAACGTAAATACAAAGGGAATTCGTACAACTGCAGGTTCACGTATTCTCTCTAACTACTTTCCAATCTATGATGCGACAATCACAAAGAAATTGCGTGAAGCAGGTGCAGTATGTATCGCAAAGGCATCCATGGATGAACTTGCGATGGGTGGCACAAACTTAACATGCTTTACAGGTGCAGCACACAACCCATGGGATACACGTCGTATGACAGGTGGATCCTCTGGTGGTTCAGCAGCACTTGTAGCAGCAGGTGTTGTACCAATGGCAATCGGTTCCGATACAGGGGACTCTGTAAGAAAACCTGCATCGTATTGCGGTGTCGTTGGTGTAAAACCAACATACGGTAGAATCAGCCGTTACGGTATTATTCCTTACGCATCTTCATTAGACCATGTAGGCTACTTTACAAGATCAGTTGAAGATGCATGCATTACATTAGAAGTACTAGCAGGACGTGATGATTTAGATGTTACTTCTTCAAATCGTCCAGTTGAACATTACACAGAAGCACTCAATGATAGTATCCAAGGTAAGAAGATTGCGATACTTGGCAATGTCATCGATAGCGTATCGAATCCAGAGACAGTGAAGATGTTTAATGAACTTGTAGATAAGCTAAAGGCTGCAGGTGCTGTGGTAGATATGTATCACTTTGATGATAAGCTCATGCGTGCAATCTTGCCTACGTACTACACAATCGCTAACTGTGAAGCAGCTTCCAATCACTCTAACCTAGACGGTATTCGTTTTGGTGTGCGTGAAGATGGTGCAGATATGCAGGAAATCATGACAAACTCACGTACAAAGGGTTTTGGACCTTTGATTCGTAGAAGATTTGTCATTGGATCATATGGTTTATTTGAAGCTAATCAAGAGCGTATCTTCCGTAAAGCACAGAAGGTTAGACGCTTGATTGTCAATGCGATGAAAGAATGCTTTCAGGAATATGATTGCATTCTCGCTCCAGCCAGTGGAACAATCGCACCATTTATCGATGCACAGAATAATGACGATAAATTATCAACTGACTACTTAGTAGCAGAAAATTACATGGCAATGGCAAACTTCTCAGGTGATCCATCGATGACAGTCCCAATGGGATTTGAAGAGGGTTGTCCAATTGGTGTAAACCTGACATGCCCTGCATGGCAAGAGAGTACAATGTTTACAATTGCAAAGGCAATTGAAAATATTACAGGTTTAAGGGATTTGCAGACGGAGGTGAAATAATGGAATACGAAGCAACCATAGGTATTGAAATTCACTGTCAGTTAAAGACAAACACAAAGATGTTCTCTGGTGCGCCAACTTCCTTTGGCCGCAAAGCAAATACTTGTGTTAATGAGATTGACTTAGGTCATCCAGGAACACTTCCATCAGTGAATGTAGAAGCAGTCAAAAAAGCCATTCAAGCATGTACTGCACTACACTTAGAAATTGATCCACTTATAAAGTTTGATCGTAAAAACTATTACTATTCCGACTTACCAAAGGGCTTCCAAATTACCCAACAATTCCATCCAATCGGAAGGAACGGATATATTGAAATTAATACTAGCGCTGGTAAGAAGAAGATACGTATCGAACGTATTCACATGGAAGAAGATACAGCCAAGCAGTTCCACTTAACAAAGTTTTCATTATTAGACTTTAACCGTGCTGGAACTCCACTGATCGAAATTGTATCCTATCCAGATATGAAGACAGGAGAAGAAGCAGAAGCTTACGTTGAAGCACTTCGTCAGACACTATTTTATATCGGTGTATCCGATTGTAAGATGGAAGAAGGCTCTATGCGTTGTGACGTTAACGTCTCCATCGCACCAAAGGGTTCTAATAAGTTAGGTGTTAAAAATGAAATCAAGAACTTAAACTCTATCTCTCACATTGGTAAGGCTGTAGAGTATGAAATTCAACGTCAGAAGAAACTTTTAGAAGCAGGTGAAGTGATTCATCAGGAAACACGTCGTTACGACGAAAAGACAAATACAACTGTCATGATGCGTCGTAAGGAAGGTTCTGTGGATTATAAATTCTTCCCTGAACCAAATATTTTCCCAATTCTATTGGATTCTTCTTGGATTCAAGATATTCAAGAACATATGCCAGAACTTCCAGAAGCGAGAAAAGAACGTTATGCAAAACAGTATGCATTAAGTGAACATGATATTCGCATCTTAATCGCTGATATGGAAATGTCTAAGTTCTTCGAAGAAGTCATGAAGTATACAACAAACGCAAAGGCTGCGTGCAACTGGCTATTAGGCGAAGTAAGTGCATGGCTCAATAAACATGAAACAAGCATTGATAAATCAGAGTTAAAACCAGAAATGCTTGCCAAGATGATTGCGTTAGTGGACGAAGGAAAAGTATCTTCTGCACAAGCAAAACAATTATGTGATGACTTAATGCTAGGTAAAGATCCAGAAGTAGCAGCTGAAGAAAAGGGCTTGAAACAGGTTTCCGATAGTTCAGCGCTAACCGCAATGGTAAACGAAGTGCTTGACGCAAATGCACAAGCAATCGAAGATTACAAGAACGGTAAGGGTCGTGCAGTAGGTTTCTTAGTCGGACAAGTGATGAAGAAATCTAAAGGACAGGCTAACCCAGGAATGGTATCTTCAATCTTAGAGGAAGAACTCAAAAAACGCGTTCATGATTAAGACTGGCGTATTTCTCAGAAAAAGACTACAATAAGTACGGAGAGTAATATGACACAGAAAAATAGAAAACATGGATTAAAACTTGTGCATATTGTATTTACAGTATGCTTGATATTGATTCTTGCACCAGCGATTTACTTTGGTTGGATGCTAGCATCTACATATATGGATTCCCATTCACCAGTACTAGGTAATCGCTATGAAAATGATTTGAATCCAGCAATCACCAAAGATCAACTGAAACAAGTTGATGAAGCAGTAGGTAAACTTGATGGTGTAACAGGTCATAGTGTACATCTAGCAACTGGTACATTACGTGTATACGTCGATGTAGCAGAGGAGTCAACATATGATGTGGTACAAGCAGTTTCAGAAAGTGCTTATGCGGCAGTTACATCTGTATTAGATCCAAATGTATACTTCTCACAAGCCAATGACATGAAGATGTATGACTTAGAAATTCATACTTCTAACATGAAAGATGGACGTGATAAGGACAACTTTGTTTATGGCATATATACAAAGACATCCGCAATGAGTGCGCCACTCTATCAGTTGGTAAGTTATCCTAAGAATCCAGAAATTGCTCAGGCTTTAAGAGATGCAGTAGAAGCTAGAAAAGCAGCAGAAGCTGCAGCAGCAGCTGAAGCTGAAGCTCAAAAGAACCAAGAAAACACTGAGAATACTGAAAACAAAGAAAACACAGAATCAACACAAACACAAGAAACACAACAGACTCAACAATAAGGGATACAACATATCCCTTTTTTAGAATATAAAAAGATGATGGAAAAAGACGAGAGATATATCGCAACAGCGACAGGATATTCAGAAGATGGTGCAGGCGTTACCCGTATTAACGGTATCGTCATTTTTGTGCCTGGTCTTCTAAATGGAGAAGAAGCAGAAATTGGCATCACAAAGATGAAGAAGAATTATGGTTATGGCCGTATTATTAAAATCCTAAAACCATCAATGCATCGTATTAATCCAATCTGTTCTGTGTATAAACAGTGTGGTGGTTGCCAACTACAACATTTGGACAGTGAGGAACAAAATACGTTCAAAGAAAACAAAGTCAAAGATTGTTTCCGTAAGATTGCAGGCATGGATGTAGAAATACAACCAATTATCAAAGTGGAACCACATTGGAATTATCGTAATAAAGTACAGATACCAGTACAATACAATGATAACAAGGTAGAAATGGGATTCTATGCACCACACTCTAATCGTATTGTGCAATATGATGTATGTCATGTACAAACAGATTTATCGAATGAACTAACCAATTACTTCCGTAAACAATTTGATATGCTTGCATGCGGAAAAGAAATGCGACATGTCTTAATCAAGCATGCACATAACACAGGGGAAGTGATGGTTGCACTTGTGGTAAGAAACTATCCATTCCACAATAGCGATTGCTTAATCAAAGACGTTCTAGCAAAGTACCCACAGATTAAGAGCCTTGTCGCTATCGTGAATAAACGTGAGGATAATGTCATCCTTGATGGCGAGGAAATCTTACTGGCTGGAAGACATTACATTGAAGAAGAGTTACTTGGCTGTACATTTAGAATCAGCGCAAGATCGTTCTATCAGATTAATCCATACGCAACACGAAAGCTCTATTCTAAGGCAATTGAACTAGCAGGATTAACGGGTAACGAAACACTCATTGACCTTTATTGTGGTACCGGTACGATGGGTATCATCGCCGCAAAACAAGCCAAGCAAGTATATGGCATTGAGATTGTCGCAGACGCAATCCGCGATGCGAATACCAACGCGGAAAATAACAATGTAACAAACATTAAATTCATCAATGCGGACGCATCCAAAGGTGCACAACAAATTATCAGATCAAAGATACAAGCAGATTCGATGATTATAGACCCACCACGTAAAGGATGTTCAAAAGATACAATAGACGCTATCGTAACCATTGCACCAAAGAAATTAGTCTATGTGTCCTGTGATCCTGCAACACTGGCACGTGATGTAAAGATACTCAGTGATAATGGATACAGACTAGAACTAATACAACCAGTGGATTTATTTCCACAGACAGTGCATGTGGAGACTGTTGTGTTGCTACAACGAGCAGATACGTAGAAATCATTTATTTTAAGCACTATTTCAAGCATGTCATCTTTACTGGTGAGGGTGATAAAATCAGAAATAAGGTCATAAAAAACTACATCAATGTTTCTGTAGTGATTGATATGGAGTGTGGAGATATAAAATAATATTAAAAGCAGGTATTATTTAGAATGTAAATAGTGATATAATATTATGATTAAAAAGGGATTATACGCAACCATGTTTTGGAGGTGAAATGCTTGGATAGATATGATTATATAGAGAGTATTGTCTCTTTTCTCAAAGGAGTAACGGGTATTAACTATCAGTTGCAGTTAAAAGAAATTTTAGCTGCATATTATAAGTATTTGGGAAAAGTCTATGAAATGCCAGATTTTTATGGTGGTGATCAAAAAAATGATGGCTGTGTCCTTGAAGATGGATTATTTTATCAGGTCTTTGCACCTACTAGATTAAAAGATTCATTGAAAAAAGAGATTCAAGAGAAATTTGTTGAAGATTTAGGTGGTTTGCTAAACATAATTTATGAAGAAAAAAAATGGAATGGAAGATTAAATAATTTTATATTTATTGTTAATACATTTGACAACAATCTTCCTCACGATAGTGAAGGTTTTTTTGAAAAAAAGGTCAACGAGTTTAAAGAAAAATATGCAATAACTTTCCAGTATAGAGTAACAAATACGGATTATGTTCGTGATATTTTAACAGAAATCAATGATATTGAAGTGTTAAAAAAAATTTCAGCAACTTTACGAGTTAGGAATATGATGGATTATAATGCTATTAATGAGCAAATAATTATGGACTTAATAATTGGAATTTCAGGTAATCTTAGTCGTCAATCCATTAATGGTGAATCGACTCAATCATATCAGAGAATATCGTCTGTTGAAAAAATATCAATCAATTCTTTGGATGAAAAAAGAGATGAAATAGAGAGTATTATTTCTAAATTAGATGTTGTAGAAAATGCTGTGAATACGATTAATCAAGATATACTATATGATAATAAGTTTGAAAGAGTAAAAGAACAAGTTATAAGTAAGTATGTTGAATTATCAGCAAAAGTTCACGGAGTAGAGCTGTATAACACATTGATAAATGAGATGTTATCATACTCTCAGGATAAGTGGAATTTAGATGTACCAATGAAGTTTTTGATAGTCTATATATTTGATAAATGTGATATATTTGAAAAAGAGAGGTGATAAGAATGATATTACCGGATAAGTATACTTCTTTAACCGAGAGCTTTATTGGTATCAGTGCTGTATTACTAGATACATTGGGTGATAAAAAGCTTACTGTCGACACACTATGGAATAACTTTAATAAGAAATATGTTAAAACAAATAAGCTCAAACATGCTCCAGTTTATCAAAAGTATATTTATGTGTTAGAGTTTATGTATCTATCAAATATGATTTCTTATAACGAGAAAGGGGAAATTGTAAATGAAAATATTAGAATTA
This sequence comes from uncultured Solobacterium sp., assembly GCA_938039295.1. Taxonomy (GTDB): domain Bacteria; phylum Bacillota_I; class Bacilli_A; order Erysipelotrichales; family Erysipelotrichaceae; genus Bulleidia. Next base: position 1,752 of record CALHUY010000059.1, on the reverse strand, counting down.
ATAATCAAGAATCCCCAAGGGAAATCAATTAAGGATATAAAATTTAATGAAGTAGGAGTTTCGTTTATATACGCTGATATACAAAATCCGGCAAACCTAAAAGGAACGATAAATAGTTTAGGTAAAACATTGCTGCTCAAGTTCATTGACTACATTTTTGGTGCAAATGAAGATTTGGCTATGGTTAAAGAGCCAATTCATGGTTTTAAATTAGAAGCAACGGTAAAATATGAGGGTAAGTACTTCACTGTTGTGCGAACATTAGGAAACTCTGATGAAATGTATATAGATGGAAAAGGATATAGCTTATCAGAGTACAAGGATTTCTTTCAGCTAAAAAGAAGACTACTTGGAAAACAAATTATCTTAAGCAAGAAGTCAACTGAAATTAGTCAAAGAACTAATGCTGGCAAAGATGATGTAATCAGTTGTTTGGAATTATTGAACCTAAAAGATATTTTAGAGGAAATAGGGAATATTTATGATTCTCAAGACCGCATAAAAGAATTAAAGACAAATAAGAAAGAGTTAGTTTCTTTTTATGGAGACTTTGATGTCAAGCAAATTGATGAAGAAATATATTTTATTGATAAAGAGGTTGAACGACTTACTACAGAATTAGAAAAAGTAAGTAATAAAATAAAATCAATTGAGATTGCAGATATACAGAAAGATGTCGTTGAAGAATATTCAGAGAAGAGTAAAGAGTTAAAAAATATAAAGAGAAATTATGAGAAAAATAAGTTTGAGAGTGATAGATTATTACAATTTATAGAAGATTCAAATAAGGTTGATATCACAAGTGAACACATTTTAGCAATTTTTAATAAAGCAAAGCAAGAAGTTCCCGATATGGTAAAGAAGACCATTGATGAAGTTGAAGAATTCCATAGAAAAGTCTACGAAGAAAGAAAAGATTTTCTGAATCAAAGAAGAAGCATAATACTTTCTGAAATGGAAATAATGAATAAAAAAATTGATTCTTTAGCCACTGCAATCGATAAAATTGGCGCAATTATTTCAGAAAATGAAGTCTATAAAGAATCAATTGAGCTATACGAAAAATATAATAATGATTTACAAGAAGTTAAATATAGGCAAGGAAAGTTATCTCAAGTCAAAAATATAGATGATACTATTACTGTAGAAGATTCCAATTTAGTTTCAAGTTTTAGTCATGCCGCACAGTTAAGAAAGGAATATGATACTTTAATTCAGGCATATAGAGATTTTATATTCGATATAACAAAATCTATATATGATACAGATGTAAATTCCTATTTCGATATAAAAATTAGAAACAAGCATTTAACATATAGACCTGTTATTTTTGAGTTTACACTTAAAGGTGATACTGGTGAAGGAGTTGGTGAAGTAAAGAAAAACTTGATGGATTATTTAATTTGTAGATATAATAATCAATTGGAAATTATGATTCAAGACTCAGCTTGCTATAATGGGATTGATCCTCGGCAAATAGTGGGGATGCTAGGTCAACTAAATAATATTTCAGAGGTATCAAATAAACAGATAATTGTTTCAGTAAATAAATATCAACTAGGAAACTATGATTCTGTTATTAAAGAAGTGGAAGAGAAGAGTTCTATTATATTGTCGGAAAATCGCAACCTTTTAGGTTTTGACTTCTAATAATAGGATCTTTGTCAAATAGTGTTGATGAAGAATTTTGGGAAGGAATTAAGCAACTAATTGTTGCTTAATTCCTTTTTGTTTTGGGCCAAACATTTTTGT
>CALHUY010000058.1 GCA_938039295.1 uncultured Solobacterium sp. | reverse complement strand
AGTCTTAAAAACATAGAAGAGGTATCTCTAGCAACTTGTTGGATAGAAGCTAAAAGTGATTCCTCCATAAATCCATAGCATAATAAGAACTTCGCATTTGGAAACTTTAATTTCAGCTTATGAATAAAGGCAATGTATAAATCACGAAACAATTGTTCGCGCTCAGGCTTTCCCCTTGTATAGGATGCATCGTTGGTTCCTAGGTTAAGGATGACCCAAGATGGATTTTCATCCATTTGATAAGGGAATATACTCGGAAGAATATCTTCATCATTTGGCGAATCTTCTGTCTCAGGAATCCAACGAGATAGAATACCATTTCCACTATACGCAATGATAATAGGAGTAGTATTTAACGCATTTGACACCATATATGGATACGCATGCGTGCAGTCTTCAAAGCTTGTTTGAAATACAAGTGGTGTTTGATCTGCTTCTAAACCATAGCCAGCCGAAAGCGAATCACCAATCCATAAAATGGTTTTATCTGGCGTATCCCATTTCGTTAGAGTTCCATCAGTATAAATATTCTCTAATTGAAAGTAACCATACTGTAGTTCAGTAATCTGAATGATTTTAACATGCATGATTTCCCGTTTGGAGAATGCAATGGTATATGTATGACTTCCTTCTTTTAAGTCAATTTTTTGAAATAATTCATTATCTATAAAGATTGCTAAAATCACAGGACCATACAGTGTATTATGACTTGTTATCTGCAATGTAATAGATTCACCAATAAATGCAAATTGAAAACCCGAGGCAGACCACTTGAATTGATAAGAATGATTTACCTGATTGCATGGTGGCAAAAATGTAAGTTTAGATAATAAATTCATAACACTATATTACACGAAAATTTTTCTTGTACGTTTATTTAGAAAGTACTTTCATCAAGGCAAGATAGATAGAAAGCGCTTTCAATACATCATAATTATAATGGAATTATGGAAGATATGATAGATAAATTGAATCTGCATTTCCTCTTAGAGGAAAATAATTGGTTACAGCTACTTCTAAATCAAAAAAAGATTAATTTCAAACAAGATACTATTAATGGTTATCAAATTCATTTTTATGATGATGAAATTGAAATTGTTTATTCATCAATCGCGCAAAGAAATCGTGCATTACTTGCATTAACAACTACCATGCATGATGTCTCTGAAATCAGTGTTGTAAATGATTTAGGTGTGATGGTGGACTGTTCTAGAAATGCTGTGCCAAAAATATCAACTCTAAAGAAATTTATTCGATATATATCCTTTATGGGATA
>CALHUY010000057.1 GCA_938039295.1 uncultured Solobacterium sp. | reverse complement strand
TCACATTTCCACTACCATCCGCTTGCGCAAGAACAGTGCCTGCTGGACCGTGTCCATTAAAGATACAGGTTACTTTCTCATAGGAGTTCTTTAAATCACTGCCCATGATAGCTGTAACCGTTAAGGTTCTACCTAAAGCTGCTGCAGAAGTGGCCATACAATGATGTAATTTTCTAGCTTCTTCTACGATATCTGTTGTATCCACTGCGTGGATTCTAACACTACCACCCAACGCATCAGCGATAACAATTTGATTTCTCATTTCTTTAACCTCCTCATGCATCGTTGATTCAGATTACGAATTCTCTTTTCATCTAACTTCACGATTTCACGGTCCGCCGTCATAATACCATTGCACTCATCTTCCACATCCGTTAACTGTGTAAATACACAAGCAGTTAATCCTTTAGGAATATTGCGAATAATACTATCTTCATATAACTTTCGAATCGCCGTGTTTAAGTTTAACTTATCTGTGAATTTTTTGTAACCATAAAGCTTTTGGGCAAGACTATGTCCTGGAATCAGATACGAATAGCCACCAAATTCAGATAAGATTGACATTCTCTTTTCATGATTCTGTGGATTTGTATAGGTATGGAAATATACATGGCGACTGTAGAAGTCACCAGCACCTTGATCATGCCAACCACTAGCACTGTCCACAAAACGTGTTAAATCCATCAATTGAATATGTTTGGTTACCTTAGCACTATCAAACTGTCCCCAACCTTCATTGAAAGGAACCCATGCAAAGATAGACACAACATTATACAAGTTATGAATCATCGCATTTAATTCATCATAGTACGCTTTCTTACCCCACTCGTCACCTCTTCCGAGGTGTTTTTGCTTCTGGTCATTCATACGTGTGATATTCAAGTGTGGTAAATATAAAGTGGTTAATTTACTTGGTTGACCACCATTAGGCATATCCTGCATCACAAGCATCCCTAATCTATCCGCATGATAATACCAACGACGAGACTCCACTTTAACATGCTTGCGTATCATATTAAAACCTAACTCTTTTACTTTCTGAATATCATAAATCATCATCTCATCATCAGGATATGTTAAATTCCCCTCTGGTGTATAACCTTGATCTAGTACACCGCTTAAGAATACTGGTACGTGATTCAAACAGAAACGAGGATAACCTTTCTCATCCTTTTCACAGGTGAAACAGCGCATACCAAAATAACTCTTAATGATGTCATCCTCTGTTTCAATATATAAGTCATATAAGAAAGGATCTTCCAATGTCCATGGATGCATGTCCTCCAAATAGATTTCATTACGCATCTCTGCAGTCATTTCATGATAAATCATCTTCCCTGCTGCACTGATTGTAATTGTTGCATGATTAAAATCACCTTCCATCTCTAGATAAACAGTTTGTCTATCATAGTTCGGTGTAATCTTTAATGCATGTACCCCATGTAAAGGAATATCTTCTAGCCATACCGTTTGCCAAATACCCGACATTGGTGTATACCACATACCACCATGTTGAATTTTCTGCTTTCCATATGCATACTCACCTGTATCACTTGGGTCAGTACACTTCACGAGCAGTGCATTTTGATACTTGATATAACTTGATACATCTAAACTAAACGGCTCATATCCACCAACGTGTCTACCAACTTCTATACCATTTAGGTAGACAATACATTGTTGATCAACTGCTTCAAAATTTAAATGAGTATGATATTCTCCTGGTTTATAAGAGAATTGTTTTTTATACCACAATACTTTCCCAGGTAATAAAATCTCATCACTACCAGAAAGCTGTGAACCCAAAGGAAAAGGAACATTGATTGGCTTCCAGAGATTTGCTTGAGGTGCTTGATCACTATCCGTAATTTGGTATTCCCAGCGGCCATTCAAGTTCGTATAGCTACCGCGTTGCAACTGCATACGAGGATATTCCTGCAAAGGGCTCTTTAAATTCACATTCTTGCCCCAACGACTCATTACTTTCATGCCAACCTTCCTTTCTAGTTATTGTTTCTTTGTTCGATAACCAATGAGCGCTGTAATTACAGCTGCTAGTCCATGTACCTTTAGAATATATATTAAAATAATTTGGAACATCTTCATTGGCTCTGTATATTGTGCAACACTATTTGCGACTGTCCATCCGTAGATTAAAGATAGTACAAATGAAACACCGATCATCCCCAAGGATATCGCTGTTGTTGGAATCTCATAGTTTCTTAAAATAGACCAGAGCTGTGGTAATGTAACTAACAAAATCAAGCCTATCATTCCATTGACAGATATTATTTTAAAGTTACATAGAATCATCACAAATGAGGTGACTACCATCATCAAGATTCCAGATACAAGTGTAATTAATACTTTTAAAATAAGACTTTTACGTAGTTCTTCCATATTTTCTCCTGCCACTCATTATAGCATAGTCACCACCATACCTCACTTTTCATCAATATATAGAAAAAAGAATATCCTCAGTTTTCCCGAAGATATTCTTAGAGTTTTAAAATAATTGAATTAGTTAAGCTTAGAAGCAGCAGCGATAGCTGTTACAGTAACCTTCTGTAGAGAATCAATACCCATTGTGCATCCTGTCATAAGGTCCTTATCAGCTGGTACAGTCTTACCAGCTTCATTAGTAGTAACTTTCATACCACTGATTTCGTTGCTAGTCTTACCAACTGTCCACTCATCGAAAGCCTGATTCTGTTCGAACCATTCCTTACCGATGGAGGAAGCCTTCTTCATACCGTATTCATCCTTCTTTTCAGCCTTTGTAGGTACAGCCATTGCCTCACCATCTAAAGCACCAGCTGTTGTAAACTTCACAGCGTTTTGTGCTTCATCAGTCTGTGTGAATACAACCTTACCATCCTTATCTAACGCAACAACACCATATGTTGAGTTAGCCTTTGCTTCACCACTCTTTTCAGCAGTAGCGTCCTTACCAGAAACTTCAGTTAAGATTGCAGAACCTACAGAAGCTACATCCTTCACTTCAACAGCGTTCTTAGCAGCTTTCTCTAAAGCCTGTTGGAAACCAGTTACGCTGATTGTGCATCCTGTCATAAGATCCTTATCAGCTGTTACCGTGTGCTTTTCATCCTTCTGTGTTGTAGGCATATTGAGTACTTCTTCAACTGTCTTACCAACAGCCCACTTCTCTAAAGCCTCAACCTGTTCGAACCATTCCTTCTTGATTGGAGACTTGTCCTTCATTCCATAGTTATCTCCTAAATCCTTCTTGGACATAGAAGTTGTGCTATCAGAAGTAACGTGACCAACCGCATCATAAGTAACCTTATCCTGTGCTTCGTCAAAGTATACATACTTGATTACATTACCTTCTAATACAACTGACGCAAATACTGTATCGAACTGTGCAGTTGTATCAGCACCTTCTTTTACCTTGTTTGCTACATTAGTTACAGAACCTGTACCAACCATTACAGTAGCAGATGTTTCTTCCTTTGCAGAAGATGTACTTGTGGAAGACTTCTTTGATCCTCCAGCTGTGCAACCTGCCAACATTGCAACAGCGCATAAAGTTGTTAGAACCTTTTTCATTTGTAAATTTCCCTCCGTCTAACTTAAGCTTGCTTATTGATAATAACTATCAATATCGAGTTAGTCAATACAAAAATGATAATTTTTTCACAAAACTTTAAAATTGTATAACAATCGTATCTATACTCGATAAAACACAATAAAACCGGTAGATCTCGTCTACCGGCATACATGTGTATAACACTCTATTTTCACATATGAATACTGTTATTTTAATCAATTTATAATAGTGCTGCCGCTATCGGATATCCAATACAGGTAGATAAAATCACTGCCGCAATCATAATGATAAACCCATATACCATCATCTGTTTTGTATTGGTCCATCCACTCGAGACCGCTATTGCTACACAAGGCATCGCTGGAGGTGTCGCAAACGCAAATGCAGACATCATACCAACATTTACAATTAGTGCTCCTACATTCACCGTTGTGATACTTGCTGTCACCGCCAAAGCAGCGGCAGAAACAACTGTAGCAGTTACTATATTGCTAGATAAATTTGTTTGAATTGCAGCCCAAAGGATAAAAATGAATACCATAATCATCACAGGTAAATGAGATGTTATCGGCGATAATCCTCCAGATATCCATGCGGTAACACCAATGTCACTATTGGTGATTGCTGCACCAAGTGCAGTTGTACCCGCACACATAATTAATGATGGCCAAGATACGCCCTTACTCATAGCTTCACCAAAATTTAATAATGGTTTGCCTTCATCTGTTATCACAGATAATAGAACGATACCTACAAGCGGTGGAAATGTAGTTCCTAGTTTATCTAAATATTTAAGCCCATCAAAGATTGGTCCTTCCTTAATGATATGCATGCATAAGTTTGGTAAAACCCACATGCATACAACCAGTATAAATATTGCTAGTATCAGATTTTCAGATCGCGTTGGTTTATCATTCTCTAAATTAATCTTCTTTGCTTCAAACTTTACGAAGGATGATGTATCTGGCTTTACTACATAACGGAATAGTAATAGTGCTACAATCGCTGTTAAGATACCTACAGGAATTGCAGCTAACATATAGCTACCATAATGAATCACTGTACCATATAACTCAGTATATGCATTCATGGCAATCACTGGGAATACATGTGCAATCGGTGTCATACCTGATGAAATACCACACATAATTACTGTACCCATCATTAACACTGAGGCGAGTTTATCTCCCTTTTTCAACTCCAGTAATGCATATATTTCTTCAAGAATTGGAAGATATACAAAGAATAATACTGTTGGTGATATAAAACTGCCTATCACAAGAATACTTGCAAAGTACAATGTCACAAACATCCACGGACCTTTCATCGCCAACTTCGAATGAATAAACAATAGTGCAATACGTTTAATGTAAGATGTTTTTGATAATGTGTATGTAACCACAAAAGTAAACATCAAAAATACAAAGATTGTTCCACCATACGCACCAGATAAGATTGTGCCAATCTTTAATTCAGGTACAAATGCAAGCGCGCCAATTAATAGAATTGATGGCCAATCTATCGCAATGGTTAACCATAGCAATAATGTCCCTGCAAAGATTCCTAATACCTGCATCCCAGATGCGGATAAACTAGGTAATGCAGGCACAAAACGCATACCAAACATCAATAACATAGAAATGAGAATGATTATGTTTCTCTTGTTATTATTTTTATTCATAGAGTTAAATTCTCCCCTGTAATTCATTACACCAAATAGTATAACGCAAATCATGAATTTTGATGCACAGAAATATTACCAGAAAAAAGACACTCAATGAAGTGAACCCCAAAAGTTGGACAACAACTTAGGAGGTTCACTTTTATTATG
>CALHUY010000056.1 GCA_938039295.1 uncultured Solobacterium sp. | reverse complement strand
CGGGTCATCGAGAGCATGGTTTTCCATCGCTCTCCCTTTTTTTATACTTTTTATGTAAAGTTAGTGCTGACTTATAGCGCTTTTCATAAATCGTATTATAATGATTTGGTGAGGTTTTCTATATGAATGAATTAAGATTAATTACAAAATCAGCCGATGAAACAAGGGAACTTGGTGCTAAAATTGGTAAACATAGTGAAGCAGCTATGGTCATCCTCTTAGATGGCGACTTGGGTGCGGGTAAGACATGTTTAACACAGGGTATTGCTAGAGGCTTAGATATTACCCGTAGCGTTACAAGTCCTACATTTACTATTCAAAAAATTTATCATGGTCGACTATTACTAAATCATATTGATGCATATCGTTTGGAAGGTATACATCAGGATTTAGGGTTTGACGAATATTTAAATGATGAAGGATTAACTGTTATTGAATGGTCACAATTTAGTCCTGACTTAGTTCCTGAGGAACATTTAAAGATTTCGATTCAACTATTAGAAAATGGAGATCGTGAATTTACTTTCCATGCGATTGGAAAGAAGTATGAAGAATTATTGGAGGCTCTAGCATGATTACTTTATGTATGGATACAAGTCATATCTTTTTATCACTTGCATTAATTCGTGATAATGAAATCATTGGTGAAGTACAGGAAGAATGCTGGAAACATCAATCTGAAGAAATTTTTCCAAAGCTTGAACAGATGTTATCAAATTTATCTTTAAAAAGTGATGATATTGATCAGATTGTCATTACAAAGGGACCAGGTAGTTATACTGGTGTTCGTATCGCAATGACAATTGCGAAGGTATTCTGTTCCTTGACAAATAAACCTTTATACACACTTCCTACAATGTTGTTATATGCAGGAATGGAAGATTGTCGTGTTGTACTAGATGCACGTGGTAAACGCGTATATACCTGCGCGTATAGAAATGGTAAGGCAGTGGAAGAAGAAAGAGTTGAATATATCGCAGATCTTGAAAATACAGTATGTGACGAAAAGCTTATTGGTGATGGACAGTTATTCGGAAAAGAAACATATTATCCAAATATGGCTAAGAATTTCTTATCATTAAAGAATGAATGGCAGAAAGCAGAGAATGTGCATTTGGTTGTGCCAGAATATTTAAAGTCATCAGATGCATATAACGTTAATAAGTAATGATTCGAAAGATGGTCGAAACAGATCTAGCGCAAGTCGTAGATCTTGAAAATATTTGTTTTCCAAAAGGTGGTTGGACAATTGAACAGTTCCGCTATGAACTTTTGGAAAATCCATTCTCAAACTTGTTGGTATTTGAAGAGAATCAAACGATTATAGGATATATTGATTGGTGGATTACTTATGAACAAGCTCAACTTGCCAATATTGCAGTTTGTCCTACAAAACGAAAACAAGGTATTGGGCAACAACTATTGAATGAGGCTCTTCAGGAAGCAATTGAAGAAGAGTGTGAGAATATGACATTGGAAGTACGTATCTCAAATGAACATGCTATCCAATTCTATGAAAAAAATGGGTTTATAACAGTGAATACTCGCAAGAATTATTATGAGGATGGCGAGAATGCATATCTGATGATTAAACCCTTAGGAGGTTTATAAATGACATTGATTTTAGCATTAGAATCAAGCTGTGATGAAACAGCATGTGCGATTATTAAAGATGGAAAAGATATTCTATCAAATATTGTATCATCACAGATTAATGTTCATACACAATATGGTGGAGTCGTTCCAGAAGTTGCTAGTCGTATTCATGTTGAAAATATTTCAACAGTGATTGATGAAGCGCTAAAGAAAGCGAATCTAACAATGGATGATATTGATGCGATTGCGTATACGCAAGGACCTGGTTTGATTGGTTCTTTACATGTTGGCGTACAAGCAGCAAAGACAATTGCTTGGACGTTCCATAAGCCGTTAATACCAATTAACCATATGACAGGCCATATCTGGGCAAACAACTTTGTAGCAGATATGAAATTCCCATTACTAGCACTCGTTATTTCGGGTGGTCACTCTCAGCTTGTTTATATGGAGAATGATTGGGATTATAAGGTTATCGGTACAACACAGGATGATGCGATCGGTGAAGCGTACGATAAAGTATCACGCGTTTTAGGTACAGGATATCCTGGAGGGCCAGTGATTGACCGTATGGCAAAAGAAGGGAAGGAACATTACAAACTTCCTTCTCCAAAGACAGATGGTGTATATGACTTTAGCTTTTCTGGATTGAAGACTGCTGTATTACAGCTAATTCAACGTGAGGAAAAAGCAGGTAATGAAATCATAAAGGAAGATATTGCGTATGCCTTCCAGGAGACAGCGTTAGGACAACTAACTGGAAAGACACTACAGGCTGTAGAAGACTTAAAGCCAAAGATGTTAGTATTAGCTGGTGGTGTAGCAGCAAACTCAAGATTAAGACAGTTAATCACTGAGAAGATGCAAGCATATCCAGATGTACAGTTAGTCATTCCGCCAATGTACTGTTGTACAGATAATGCGGCCATGATTGGTGCAGTTGGTTATGTAGCATATCAACATGGACTGTTTGGAGACCTTTCTGCAGCAGCAGATCCAGGACTCATGATGCCAGGTGAAGAATAAAATTTAGCAATTTTTTCACAAATGGTGTTAAAATAGATAACGGTGATAAATATGAGCGAAAAGAAAGTGCCAAAGGCAACATTACAACGATATCCTGTCTATTTAAAAGCATTACGTAAACTACATGCGGATGGGATAAACAGAATTATGTCCAGGGAGCTTGCTGACTATGTATCTATTGAGTCAACAACAATCCGTCGTGACTTTAGTTTTTTAGGAAACCTTGGTAAGCAAGGTTATGGTTATAACGTTGAAGATTTAATTAGTATTTTCTCTAATCAGCTCGGCGTAAATTTTGATGAGAAGATTATTCTTGTCGGTGCTGGTAACCTTGGAAAAGCGTTATTAAACTACAATCACTGGAACCATATTGTTGGTGAAATCGTTTGTGCATTTGATTTACACCCAGAAAATGTAAAGAAATCATCAGTACCTGTATATGGTATGGATGAGATTGCTGAAAAGATGCCGGAAGGCTGCCGTATCGCTATTTTGTGTATTTCACAAGATGTGCAGAAGACAGTAGATTTATTGGTAGCACATGGTATTCAAGGATTTGTAAGTTTTGCGATGGAACATTTCTCAGTTCCATCAGGAGTATATGTACGACAGGTGGATGTCGTATCAAGTATTCAGGAATTGGTATTTGAAACCAATGCAATGAATAACTAATGTAGAAATAAGAATGGAGATTGTATAAGTATGCCTACAGAAATGAGTATCCGCGAACTATATCAGTTGGCGAAAGATGGAACAACACTAGAACTAGACCAGTTGGATTTTGTCCAACTTCAGGGATGGGTTCGTACAAACCGTGCTGGCAAGAATGTATCTTTTATTGCTTTAAATGATGGAACATTCTTTAAGAATGCACAGATTGTTTATTCTTCTGATACTCTTTCCAATTACGCTGAAGTTGCTAAGTACTTAACAGGTACAGCAATTTCTGTTGTTGGTAAATTTGTATTAACACCAGAAGCTTCTCAGCCTTTTGAAATTCAGGCAACTGAAATCAATTTGGAAGGTGAGTGTGATAGTACATATCCTTTACAGAAGAAGAGACATACATTTGAGTATTTACGTGAAATTGGTCATCTAAGACCTCGTACAAATACGTTCTCTGCTGTATTTAGAGTACGTTCTGTACTAGCGATGGCAATTCACCAATTCTTCCAAGATCAAGGCTTCGTATACGTGCATACACCAATTATCACAGGTGCCGATGCGGAAGGTGCAGGTGAAACATTTACTGTTACAACACGTGAAGATGGAAACTATGAAGAAGACTTCTTTGGTAAGCATGCGTCATTAACTGTATCTGGTCAACTACAAGCTGAAGCATATGCGATGGCATTTAGAGATATCTATACATTTGGACCAACATTCCGTGCTGAAAACTCTAATACAACAACACACGCAGCTGAGTTCTGGATGATTGAACCAGAAATGGCATTTGCGGATTTAGAGTACAGTATGGATGTTATTGAGGATATGTTGAAGTACTGCATTAACTATGTTATGGAAATGTGTCCAGAAGAGCTTGCGTTCTTCAACGAAAGAATTGATACATCTCTATTAGAACGTCTTGAGCATGTAAGAACTTCAACTTTCAAGCGTTTACCATACACAGAAGCAATCGAAATCTTAAAAAATGCGGATGTGAAGTTTGAAAATAACAATATTCACTGGGGTATGGATTTAAATACTGAACATGAGCGTTACATTACAGAAAAGGTTGTTAAGGGGCCTACATTCTTAATTGACTACCCAGAAGAAATTAAGGCATTCTATATGCGTCGTAATGATGATGGTAAGACAGTAGCCGCATGTGACTTATTGGTTCCAGGTGTTGGTGAACTTGTTGGAGGAAGCCAACGTGAAGAAAGACTTGATATTCTTGAAAAGAAGATGGAAGGTCTTGGTATGAATACAGAAAGTTACCAATGGTATCTCGACTTACGTAGATATGGTGGTTGCCAACACGCAGGTTTCGGTTTAGGATTTGAACGCTTAGTAATGTATATTACTGGTATGGAAAATATTCGTGATGTTGTTCCTTTCGCAAGAACACCACGAAACTTAAACTTCTAAAAGAAATAACGATATGGGAGTGGTACTGCAAACGGCTGCCACTTCCATTTTTATGGAGGTAACGATGTTATATCAAGTTAGTAAAGCCTCAAAATATTATGGCGTCGATACAATCTTTGAAGATGTTAATTTTGAGATTAAAGGTACAGAGAAAATCGCCCTCGTTGGCAGAAATGGTTGTGGGAAGACAACCTTTTTGCGCTGTATGTGTGGGGAAGAACAATTTGATAAAGGTACCATCTCACAACAAAATAATTCAGTGATAGGCTACTTGTCACAGAAGGTATTACCACATGATGAAAGAACGGTTGAAGAGGAGTTACGTCTAATATACGAACCGGTATTTGAAATGCAGGCAAGAATGCATGAATTAGAAAAGCAAATGGAAATAGATGCGAGTGAAAAGACTCTTGCGCAATACGCAACGGTTCAAGAACAGTTTGAAGCGATGAATGGGTATCACTGGGAATCGGAAATGAAAACAGTCTTTACACGTTTTGGATTTCCAATCGAAGATCTTCAGAAGAAAATTGGTGAATTCTCCGGTGGACAAAAGACACGTATCGCATTTGTAAAGCTACTATTATCAAAACCGGATATCTTATTGTTAGATGAGCCTACAAACCATTTGGATATCGATGCGATTGAGTGGCTAGAAGGGTATGTAAAGAATTACCCCAAGGCTGTAGTTATCGTATCACATGACCGTATGTTCTTAGATCATACAGTCGATGTTGTATATAATATGGAATACGGAAAGATGAAGCGCTATTCGGGTAATTATTCTAACTATGTCATCCAACGTGAAAATGATATTGAGCGCCAACAATCCGCATACGCAAGACAACAGAAAGATATTCAACGCTTAGAAGCTTTGATTGAAAAGTTCCGTTATAAAAAGAATAAAGCAGCTTTTGCACAATCTAAAATAAAATACTTGGAACGTATGGATCGTATTGAAGTTGATCAGACAGATGATAAAACATTCCATGCCAAATTTACACCACGCGTAAAGGGTGGCGAGAAAGTGCTAGAAGTTGAAAATCTTGCGATTGGATATGATCATGTTCTTACGACAATTTCAATGAAGATGCGTCGTGGAGATAGAATTGCGATTATTGGTCCAAATGGTACTGGAAAATCAACGTTTGTAAAGACGCTAATGAATATTGTACCTGCTTTATCTGGCAGCTTCTTATTTGGCCATCAAATTGAGCAGGGATACTTTGATCAGCAGCTTGCACAATTCTCTTCTGGCAAAACAGTACTAGAAGAAGTGTGGGATGAATACCCAGATTTAGATCGAACAACAGTTCGAAGTGTATTAGGTCAATTCTTATTTTCTGCAGATGATGTATTTAAAACAGTTGATGTTTTATCAGGTGGGGAAAAGGTACGACTCTCCTTTGTAAAGCTATTATTACAACATGCAAATATGTTAATACTGGACGAACCTACAAACCACTTAGATATTCCAGGTAAAGAAGCACTGGAGTTATCCTTAAAAGGATTTACAGGATCAATCTTATTTGTTTCACATGATCGTTACTTCATTCAGCAGATGGCTACAGGTTTATTAATTCTTAGTAATGATGGTTGTCGGTTTGTAAATCAAACTTACGATGAATACATGAACCAAGAACCATTACAAGTCAAAGAAGTCAAACAATCAAATGATGAACCAATTAATAAAAAGGAAGTGAAGAGGGCGTTATCTCCAGAAGCACGTCGTCGTGAGATTGCAAAACTAGAACGCCTGATTACAGAAAAGGAAGCAGAGCTAGAAGAAATGCGTGAGCTTCGCTTTGAACCAGAATATTATCAAGATTATCAAAAGATGAATGACTTAGATCAGGATATCGATGATATTCATAATGAATTGGCACATCTAGAAGAAAGATGGGCATCATTATTAGAAGAAGTTGCATAAGAAAAAGCCTGTTGTGTAACAGGCTTTTCATATGGCGGAGAAGAAGGGATTTGAACCCCCGCACGCTTTCACGTCTAGCGGTTTTCGAAACCGCCCCCTTCAGCCTCTTGGGTACTTCTCCAACGCTGAACAATTATATCATAGAAATAGGTTGAGAGTTGAAGGAAGTGAATATCACATAGTTATATCTGAAGGATAGATTAGTGAAAATATTTTCATGTAAGAAAAAAATTTCAAGAAATATTTTCAAAAGCGTTTACAAACTATTGACATCATTTTAGGATTTGCGTAATATTACTGGTATATTAAGAGAGGAAGTTCTCTTAACATAGGAGGAAGAGGAATTTATGAAAAAAGCACTATTGGGTTCTCTTGCCGCTATTTTAGCTCTTGCAGGTTGCAATGGCAAAGGTGGACAGACAACTGCATCACAATCTGAAGACTTTAGATCCATCTATTCTTTAGATATGCAGAGCTTAGACTACACAGTTTCCAACAAGGCTGTTGATAACGAAAATACAGCAAACTTTGTTGACGGCTTATTAGAAAATGATAAGTATGGTAACTATGTACCTGCTCTAGCTGAGTCTTATGAAGTAAATGATGATAAGACAGAATGGACATTTAAGATTCGTAAGGGTGTTAAGTGGGTAACAAATGAAGGCGAAGAATATGCTGAATTAAAGGCACAAGACTTCGTAACTGGTCTTCAACACGCAGCAGACTTTAAGTCTGGTACATCATACTTAGTAGAAGGTCTTATCAAAAACTTCTCTGAATATAAAGCAGGTGAAGTTACATTCGATAAGGTAGGTGTAGAGGCAGTTGATGACTATACATTGAAGTATACACTTGAACAGCCAGCATCTTATTTCTATTCATTAACAACATATGGTATCTTATTCCCAATTAATGAAGACTTCTTAAATTCGAAGGGTTCTGGATGTAAGTTAGGTTCTCCAGACTTGAATGCATGTGAGTTTGGTATTGTTGATCCAACATCTATTCTTTACAATGGTGGATACTTATTAACAAATAACACAGCTAAGTCTATCGTTGAGTTTACAAAGAATCAGAACTACTGGGATGCAGAACACGTATATATTAATAAGGTAACTTATACATATGATGATGGTTCTGATGACCACTCAATCATGAACGGCTTCGAAGCTGGTACATATACAGCTGCTTCTATCCGTGGTACATGGTCAACTGATGAATTTAATGCATACATGGAGAAGTACAAGGATAATGTATATCTCCCAATGCCAGATAGTGGAACATTTACAGTTTCATTCAACTATAACCGTCGTTCATTCAATAACACAAACAAGACAACAGATGCCGAAAAGGAAAACACACATAAGGCTATCCTAAATAAGAACTTCCGTCTTGCTTTACAAGCTGCATTTAACAGAGTTCCATACTTAATGCAAAGAGTTGGTGACGAAACAGCAGCGAAGGCAGTATTACGTAATGAATTAGTACCTACAAACTTTGTACAGATTAATGGTGAAGACTATGGTAATACAGTAGCTAAGTTTGTAACAGAAATGACAGATGTATTCGGTAAGTCATTAGATCTATCTGAAGGACAAGATCCATACTACAACCCAGAAAGAGCTAAGGAATTACTTGCTAAGGCAGTTGCTGAAGCTGGATTAACATTACCTGTTTCTCTAGACTTAGTAACACTTTCAACAATGTCATTTACAGTTAACCAGGCTAACTCCTTGAAGAAGTCTATCGAAGATGCTACAGATGGACAAATTCAAATCAACGTTATGCCAATCGACAAGGACAACTACTATAAGGCAACATACCTTGTAAATAGTGGTAATGATTCTGACTGGGATATCTCTACAGCAGTAGGTTGGAACCCAGACTACTTAGATCCAAGAAGTTACTTAAACATCTACAACCCAACAAACGGTGATATGTTATATACAGTAGGTCTAAATGGTACTGCTGATACGGATAACTTCGAAGAATCTGATAAGGTTGCTATGGATGCTATCAATTTAGCTGAATATGGCGAACTCTACAAAGCAGCTGATGCAGTTACATCAAGCTTAGATGAGCGTTATACAGCATTTGCTAAGGTTGATGCATGGTTAATTGCTAACGCATTCTCAATTCCAGTTCACTGCACAGCGGTTGCAAACACTGTTTCTAGAAAGGTTCCATTCACAGGACCATACTCAGTAGCTGGACAGGGTGGTAATAAGTTCAAGTTTGTTCGTATCCAAAAGGATATTACAACTAATAAGGACTACTATGAAGCTAAGGAAGCTTGGTTAGCAGAACGCGCTAAGAATACTGGCAAATAAAATCTAGAATCTTTACATCGTAAATTTTCATAAACAAATGAAAAGACAGATATCATTATTGAATGAATCTGTCTTTTCTTTGGTTAGGGCAGTATTAAAACGTTGGTAACCTAAATGAATTTTCTATAATGAATAAATATTCATATTCTATGAAAATGAAAAATATAATGAAATTAATTATGAAAAAATTTATATTTTAGTGAAATAGTAAGTCTTATATGGTATTATAACTACTATGAAAAGGTAGGGGTGAGTTATATGAAGCGTTATATTTTAGGCCGTGTAATCAGATCGTTCTTCTCGATTTTTGCGGTTGTTACTATCGCATTAGTTTTGGTCTATACGCTAACTCCGCGCGACGATATCTTTACAACTGATACAACTTACCAGAAGTTGAAGAGTGCGGATGATAAAACAAAATACAAATACAACACCTGGAAGACTCTAGGTTATTTACGCTATGATGAGCAGAAGGACATTTGTGCAAATACAAGTGACTATGATGCATGCATGGTGGCTGATTCTGATTTATTAAAGGATCAAGTTGCTAAGTATATTGCAAAAGGATATACAGTTAATACATATTCTGATGGTAAATACTATGCATATAAGGACTATTCTGTTCCTGAACTTGTTTTCAACTGGTTTAGTAAGTTAATTGAAGTAGATCATCCATGGAGAATGTATGATGGTCATAATGAAAATATGGAAAGAAAAGTCTATATTGAAAATGACTATAACGGATTACCTGCAATTAAGTGTGCAGGATGTGAACATAAGTATCTAGTATATATGGATGGAAGCTTCCCATTTATTCACCAGAATATCGTTGGGTTGAATTTTGGTATTTCTTACCCAACATTTAGTGGTGTTGACGTAACTACAGTTATTACACAATCCCAAGGTAATGCAAATAGCCAAGAAGTAACTTTTGAAACAGGAAAGACTACTTCTTCAGCTGTAAATTTACATTCTTGTACTTATAAATACACTGAACTATTAGATAGCATTGATAAGAGTAAGTTTAATGACAACTATGCAAACTGTTCTTCTAACTTACTAGATCCATCAATGGTAACTACATCCGCAATTCAAGGTTTAATTGCGTTATTAATTACTTACCTATTTGGTATTCCGGCTGGTATGGTGATGGCTGCCAATAAGGGTAAGTGGCAAGATAAGCTTGGTACAGTTTATATCAATATTATGAGTGCTGTCCCATCACTTGCATTTATCTATTTCGTTAGATCAATTGGTATGCAGTTTGGCTTACCTGATAAATTCCCGGTATATGGTGCACATGATATACGCTCATACATTATGCCTGTCTTAATTCTTGGTTTATTAAGTACAGGTGGACAGATGTTATGGATCAGACGTTACATGGTTGACCAGTCGAGTTCTGACTATGTTAAGTTTGCGCGTGCGAAGGGTCTTTCCAATAGTGAAATCTTCCGTACACATATTTTACGTAATGCGATTATTCCGTTCGTAAATGGTTTCCCAGCAGCAGTTATTCTTACAATTTCTGGTGCAGTTATTACAGAAACTGTGTTTGCGATTCCTGGTATGGGTAAGATGTTGCCAGATAGTATTAAGGCGTATAATAACCCAATGGTTATTGGTCTAACATTCATTTTCACTGCTGTTTCTATTTTTGCCTTGTTATTAGGTGACTTACTCGTAACAGTTGTTGATCCTCGTATTCAGTTACAGGCAAAAGGAGATTCGAGATAATGTCAGAAATCAGAGATGAAAGATTTACTTTTGTCGCATTAGACGACTTTGCATCAGAAAGAATTAATAGTCCTAAATATTCTTATTGGAATAGTGTATTTAGAAAGTTCTTTAGTAGTAAGATTGCGATTTTCTTCTTAGTACTAACACTATTAACTTTATTCTTGTCTTATATTTTACCGTTTATTAGTGGATATGATCCAACTGTTCAAACACATATCAATGACTTCTCACGTCGCTTCGTTACACCAAATCTCCAATTCTGGTTTGGTACAAACCAAGTAGGTGATTCACTCTTTGATGTAGTTTGGGCAGGCGCTAGAACTTCATTAAGCCTTGCAATTATCGCTACAGTCATCACAAATGTGATTGGTGTTATTGTAGGTGCGTTCTGGGGTTATTCGCGTAAGATGGACGTTGTCATGATTGAAGTTTATAACATCATTGCAAACGTACCATTTACATTAGTTGTTATTGTCTTGTCCTATGTATTAGGACCTGGGTTCTGGCAGTTGGTATTCTGCTTGTGTATTACTTCATGGTTAGGTATGGCGTATAGTATCCGTATTCAGGTTATGATGATTCGTGACCGTGAATATAACTTAGCTTCAAGATGCTTAGGTACACCTACACATAAGATTATCCAGCACAACGTTTTACCATTTATGATTCCAATTATCGTTACATCTATTTCAAGAGATGTACCAAGCTTTATTTCTTATGAGGTATTCTTGTCTTACTTAGGAATTGGTTTAACAGAGAAAGAAGTTTCTTTAGGCAGACTTATTTCTAGTAACTCTGCGTACATGACATCTGCTCCATATTTATTCTGGATACCAGTTTCTGTAGCAGCAGTTATCTCAATTTCACTCTATATTGTCGGACAGACTTTGGCAGATGCATCTGATCCAAAGACACATATGTAAAGGAGGGTATCATGGCAGAAGAAACATTAGCTACAAACTTAGATATCACCTTTGAAAACTCAGACAAAGAGGCAGTATTATCTGCACGTGATATTATTGTTGAATTTACAGTACGTGACCGTATTTTGACTGCGATTCGTAACGTTTCATTAGACCTTTATGATGGTGAAACACTTGCAATTGTAGGTGAGTCTGGTTCAGGTAAATCTGTATTTACAAAAACATTTACAGGTATGTTAGACAAGAATGGTAATATCCCACAGGGTAAGATTATTTTTGAAGGACGTAACTTATTAGAAAATACTTCAGATAAGGATTGGGAAGAAATCCGTGGTAAGAAGATTGCTACAATCTTCCAGGATCCAATGACTTCCTTAAACCCAATTCGTACAATTGGTTCACAGATTACTGAGGTTATTGTAAAACATCAGGGTGTTGATTTAATTGAAGCTCGCAAGATTGCAGTTGATTTGATGAAGCGTGTAGGTATTAACAACGCAGAAAATCGTTTCGATGAATATCCATTTATGTATTCTGGTGGTATGCGTCAACGTATCGTAATTGCGATTGCATTAGCTTGTCGTCCACGTATCTTGATTTGTGATGAGCCAACAACTGCGTTAGACGTTACAATTCAGGCACAGATTATTAAGTTAATTAAAGACTTGCAGGAAGAATATCACTTTACAACTGTTTATATTACACACGACCTTGGTGTCGTTGCGAATGTAGCAGATAAGGTTGCGGTAATGTATGCAGGACAGATTGTTGAATATGGAACAGTAGAAGAAGTATTCTATGATCCTAAGCATCCATATACATGGGCTCTATTAAGCTCTATGCCTCAGTTAGGTATTAAAGGTCAAGATTTATATGCAATTACAGGTACCCCACCAAGTTTATTTGAAAAGGTGGTGGGTGATGCGTTTGCACCACGTAATCCTTATGCGATGAAGATTGACTTTGAAGAAGAGCCTCCAATGTTTGCGGTAAGTAATACACACCTTGCTAAGACATGGTTATTAGACCCACGTGCACCAAAGGTTGAAAAGCCTGAAGTAATTCGTAACTTGCACGAAAGATTATTAGAGACATTAGGTGAAGGAGGTACATATCATGGATAACAACGAAAAAGAAGTACTTGTTGAAGTCAAAAACCTTGAAGTAACTTTCACTAATGGAAAGAATAAGTTTGTTGCAGTACATGATGCAAACTTCAAAGTATACAGAGGAGAAACATTCTCACTTGTAGGTGAGTCTGGATCAGGTAAGACTACAATTGCACGTGCAATTAACCGTATTAATCCAGTAAGTAATGGTGAAGTCTTATTTGAAGGAAAAAAGATTTCTGGAAAGATTTCTCGTGAACTGGATAAAGAGGTTATTCGTAAGATTCAGATGGTATTCCAAGATCCAGCTGCATCCTTAAATGAACGTGCAACTGTTGACTATATTGTTTCTGAAGGTCTAGTTAACTTTAAGTTATATACTGATGAAGAAGATCGTTATAACCAAGTAGTATCTGCGTTAAACGAAGTAGGTCTTCTAGAAGAGCATATGTCACGTTATCCACATGAATTCTCAGGTGGCCAGCGTCAACGTATTGGTATCGCTAGAGCGATTATCATGCAACCGGATTTATTGATTGCAGATGAACCTATCTCAGCGCTAGACGTATCTATTCGTGCGCAGGTATTAAACCTATTAAAGAGATTACAGAGAGAACGTGGATTAACATGTATCTTTATTGCGCATGACTTATCAGTTGTACGCTTTATCTCTGACCGTATTGCAGTTATTCACTTAGGTAGAATTGTAGAACTTGCAGAAACAAATGAATTATTCCTCAATCCATTGCACCCATATACGCAGTCATTATTAGGAGCTGTTCCAATTCCTGATCCACAGATTGAAAAGGCAAAGGTTGTAAAACCATATTCATTGGACAGCCATCATTATGATGATGATAAACCAGCATTCCATGAAATTAAGCCTGGACACTTTGTATGGGCAAATGATGCTGAATTAGCTGAATATCGCAAGAATATGAAGTAAAAAGAATATTAAAAACGACTGAGTAGTTACAACTGTAATGAAAATTCGTTTTTTTTAATCAATTCTTTTGGTAAGTAAATGGTTATACGCTAGAATAAATAATATAGGAGGCTTATTATGATAAAGGTTTTTGGTAGTCCACTTTGTCCACATTGTGTTTCATGCAAAGAATTTCTTGAAAAAAATAATATTGCGTTTGAATATATCGATATTACGGGATCGATTCGTGCATTAAAACAATTTCTAGCTTTACGTGATCATTCTTCTGCGTATGATGATGCGAAAAAGGAAGGATATATTGGTATCCCTACACTTGTGTTAGAAGATGGTTCGATTTGTTTTGACTATGAAGAGTGGTTAAAGGGAGAAGAAACTTCAAAAGTAGCTGTAGTAGAGTCTGGGCAGTCATGTAATATTGATGGAACTGGATGTTAAGACAAGTGATAACTTGTCTTTTTATTACGCTATAATAGTATCTGCAGAGATAAATTTATGACTGAAAGAAGAACATATATTGCAATCGATTTAAAGTCGTTCTACGCATCTGTAGAATGCCAGGATCGTAATTTGAATCCACTGACAACAAATCTGGTAGTGGCAGATACTTCACGTACGAATAAGACTATCTGTCTTGCGGTATCACCATCACTTAAGCAACTGGGAATTTCTGGTAGACCTAGACTTTTTGAAGTGGAACAGAAGG
This sequence comes from uncultured Solobacterium sp., assembly GCA_938039295.1. GTDB lineage: Bacteria > Bacillota_I > Bacilli_A > Erysipelotrichales > Erysipelotrichaceae > Bulleidia. The sequence goes on along the minus strand of CALHUY010000056.1, from coordinate 10,836 downwards.
TTGCGGAAATCAATCATGAACGTCAAAGCAAGATATATGGAAAACGTTTTGTAAAAGAAGAATGGAATCGAGAAATTTTAGAGAGTCATCCTGAATATAAGGTGTCATATATCATTGCCCAACCTCGTATGGCAAAATATCTTGAGTATAGTGCAAATATTTATAATATCTATTTACGTTATATCGCAGCTGAGGATATCCATGTATATTCTATCGATGAAGTTATGATGGATGTGACAGGATATTTGCGCACTTATCATATGACAGCAGAAGAACTTGCAAGAACAATGTTATCGGCTGTATACGAAGAGACAGGTATTACAGCAACTGCAGGTATTGGCACAAATTTATATCTTGCTAAAGTTGCGATGGATATCATCGCAAAGCATCTTCCTGCAGATAAGTATGGTGTACGTATCGGAAAACTGGATGAGATAAAATATCGTAAGTTACTGTGGGATCATAAACCATTAACAGATTTCTGGCGTGTTGGAAGAGGCTATGCACGCAAGCTTGAACAACATGGTATGTATACAATGGGTGATATCGCAAGATGTTCAATCGGCAAAGAAGATGAATATTTAAATGAAGAGTTACTCTATCAATTGTTTGGTGTAAATGCTGAGTTACTGATTGATCATGCATGGGGCTGTGAATCCTGTACCATGCATGCAATTAAACATTACCAGCCAAGTAATCATAGCTTTAGTTCAGGGCAAGTTTTGATGTCTGGTTATACCTTTACGAAGGCAAAATTAGTCGCAAAGGAAATGACAGAACAATTAGTGCTAGACTTGACTGCGAAGAAAATGACAACGAAACAAGTTGGACTATCTATCAGTTATGATGCGGATAGTTTAAAGGATTATGAATTATCAATGGATATCAAAACAGCCTTGGACTGGTATGGTAGAGTGGTTCCAAAACCTACAAATGGTACTGTGAAATTATCACATCATACATCTTTTTCAAAAGAGATTATGGAAGCAGTAGAGCGGCTATTTGATAAGATTGTAGATGCGAGATTACTAGTGCGTAAGATAACAATTACATTTATGAGTATTATCAGTGAAGAAGACGCAAGAAGGCGTACAGAAGCGACACAATTAGATTTATTTGCACCACCAGAGGAGGATGTGAATATAGCGAAAGTTGACGAGGCGAAGGACCGTCAACTACAACAAGCGATTCTCTCTATCAAGCAAAAATACGGAAAGAATAAGTTGTTAAAAGGAAGAGACTTAGAAGAAGGGGCTACTGCGGTAGAACGCAATAATCAAATTGGAGGACACAAAGCATGAGTGAAAAGTATGAAGATATGCTGTATCTGGATCCTCCAGTATCTAAGACGCATCGTAAGATGTCTATTCAAGATAGAGCTGCCCAGTTTATGCCATTTGCGGGATTAACAGGATATGAGGACTTAATCCGTGAAGCTTCTAGAATCACCCAATCTCGTATTGAATTATCTGAAACAGAAATAGAGGAATTAAAGTATAAACTTGAAATTCTACATAAACATGAGAAAGAAAAGCCACTCATTAAAGTTCAGTATTTCGTACGTGATCTAAAGAAGAGTGGTGGTAGTTATCAAACAATTGAGAAATATTTGCTGCGTATTGATGATATAGAAAAAAAGATTGTTTTTAAAGATCGTACAACCATAGATTTTGAAGAGATTATCTCAATTGAACATGAAGAGTTTTAGATTGGCATAAAGTTGGCACAGGAATGTACCAACTTTTTTTCTATACATAAGTGAGTAGGGAGGAACTCATATGAAGATAGAAAAGATTAAGAAACAAATTCAAAATCTGATTCTGCAAATCTTATCAGTGCTAATGGTGTTTACACTGTTTCCACACTTACATGTTTATGCAGAAAGTACAACAATCACTTGTACAGATGTACCGGGTAGACAAATCTATTATGTAGATGGAATTGCCTATGATACGCCTGAGTCGCATTTCTTGCGTGCGGATGGAATCCCCGCATACTGTATACAGCCAAAGATACCGGAAATTTATCATCCAATTGGCTATGTAGGAGAAGATCCAGGATGGACTAAGATGTCTGAACTTGATCAAAATATCATGCTTGCATATGCATTCTTTGGGTATGGCTTTGATGGTGAAAGGACAAATGAACGTTACTTGGCTGCACAGGATTTAATTTGGGAATATTTAGGTACAACCAATATTTCGCGTGCAACGATTGATACGACACAAAAGAAAAATGAAATTCGATCACTTGTAGAGCAGTTGCGTTTCATGCCTAATCTTCAAGTTATAGAGTATAACCAGAATGTGAAGGAGGGTAGTTTCTTTACTGGTGAAATCGATGGCAACGTACCAGTACATGTAGTAAATACAAATGGTAGTCTTAATAACTTCGATGTAGTTGTTGAAAATGGAATGCTTGTAAATGCAAATGGAGAGCCTGTTTCTACAGTTGTGGGAAGTGACTTCTATGTTAAAGTTGCCATGGGACAACAGGCAAAGATTCGTTTTGTGAATAAACTATTATCTCGTAATGATGAAGGTGGAGAAAATCAGATTATCTATCGTTCACCGATCAATCAAGATGTAATTAAGGCAGGAAAGTTACATGTGGATAGTGCAGAGATTAATTTATATGCTGTAGGTACAAGTATTAACTTAATCAAGCATGATAGCGATACAAATCTACAACAACCACAAGGTGCTGCAGAATCATTTGCGAAAACGAGTTATGAACTATTTGACGAAACAGCACAAAGATCAGTAGGAATGTTAAACATTGACGAAAGTGGTATTTCTAATACAATTCAGGGTCTGTATTACTCACATCAGTATTCTATCAAAGAGGTAACAGCACCAACAGGATATAAACTAGATACGGAAAAGAAGATTGTTTTATTTGATCAATTACCAAATCATACAAATCACATCTCACTAGATGTTTTCGATGATGTAATCACAGGTAAATTTAGTATTCATAAGCTATTTGTAGATAAACATCATTCAGCACTAGCTACAAATGAGCAAGGTGCTACATTTACTGCAATCTTACAAAAACATATTGATCGTTTTGGAAGTTTTGAAGAGGCAAATAAACACTTATCAGAATTTACACCAAAAGAATATGCGATTATTACTACAGATGAAGAGGGTAATGCAAAATCAGGGGAACTAGCATATGGAAAATATACCGTACGTCAAACAGCTGCTAAAGATAGTGAGATTGAACTATTGAAGGAAGATTTTGTATTCGAAGTATCTCATGAAAATCAACCTGATGTAAAATATGAGATTAGCAATATCTCAAAGGAATATTACGTACGCCTTGTAAAGAAGGATGCAGAAACAAATGAAATCATTGATTTTCATTCTGCAGGCTTCAAAATCAAAGATGCAAATGGTAACTATATCGTTCAACGTATTGGAGAGAATAGTTATGATACATTTCAAACAAGCACAAAAGATGAAATTAAATATCCTAAGGGAACATTCTGTGTCGTACAACAAGGTGGGACAATTACAACACCACTAAAGCTAGCACCAGGCAGTTATACAATTGAAGAAATTAGTAGTCCAGTAGGATTTACAAGAGAACTACAGGAGATTCCATTTACATTACAACAAGAGAATGTTGTAAAAGTAGATGAAGAAAATAATCAATATATTACAGTCGAAGTAAAGAATAATCGTATCTATGGACAGCTGGAACTACAAAAGAAAGTAGAAGAATATCAAAGTGACCGTAATTTAGTAACAGAAAAAAGCTTAGCTGGTATTGTTTTTAGACTCATTGCGGACGAAGATATTATCGAGCCGATGCATGGAACTATGATATTACCGAAAGGACATGTGTTTGCAGAATTTATAACAGATGAAAATGGATCTGCATCAGTCGAGAAGATTCCTTTAGGAAAGTATGTGGTACAAGAAGTTAAGACACTTGATGGCCTTGTATTAGATGAAACAACATATCCTGTACAGTTTGTGGAGGAAGATGATATCACTGCTACGATTCATCGCAATCTTACAATTACAAATCAAATTACAAAGACCGAAATTACCAAAACGATGATTACAGGAGGTCCTGAAACACCAGGTGCCAAATTACGCATTTTAGATGAAGAAAATGTAATTGTAGATGAGTGGGTATCTGTTTATCAAGTTGCACATAAGATTGCTGGACTAACAGCAGGAAAGAAGTATACACTTCATGAAGAAATGACAGCAAATGGATACTACTATGCAGATGATATTACATTTACTGTAAATCCAGATGGCACAGTGCTAGCGGTAGAAATGATTGATAAGCCGGTTGAATACCTGATTGAGAAAATAAATGAAGATGGTATAGCAGTAAGTGGTGTACGTTTACAACTGAAGAATATTTCGACTGGGGAACTGGTGCCTTTACCAAATGATGGAGTAACTACATCAGAAGCTATCCAGCTAAATAACCTGCATGCAGGTGAACAATATGAATTAGAAGAAGTTCAGATTGTAAATGGTGTACATCGCGCTTCAACAATACAGTTTACAGTCCCAAAATACAATCCAACTACTACCGAACCAATTAAGATTCAAATGGTTGATTTGACTGTTGATATTTCTTTAAAGAAGGTAGATGAGGATGGTCGTGCAGTTGTTGGTGCTATCCTAGAAATCTATGAAGCTGTTCTTGATGAGAATCAAGAATATGTACCGGTATTAGATGAAAATCAAAATCCAAAGATAGTACAGCGTTTGGTTACTACAGAGGAAGAAGTTTATGACATTGGTAAATACGTAAAAGGTGGTAGTACTTATATCTTGCATGAAGTAGAGGCACCATTTGGATATGAACGTATGGATCAAGATATTGTATTTACTGCAACAGGCACAAAAGATAAACCACAGCTTATTCAAGCGGTTGATCGAAAGAAGAAAATCTATGTGCGTGTAAAGAAGGTGGATGCAGAAGATTACGAAACAGTTCTTGAGAATACTGAATTTACAGTCTTCCATTCCAATGGGACAATCGCAATGGATATTTATGGAAGAAGTACAGTTGGTGTAACGGATAAGAATGGTTATATTGATTTTGTAGTGCCATATGCTGTATCAGGAATGTACGTGATGGAAACAGAGGCTCCAAAGGGATATGAGATTTCAACTGAAAAACATGAAGTCAAACATCTTACAGAACAAAACTTTAGTCCAGAGAAACCTGTTGAAATGACAGTGGCAGATGAGAAGGAAAAAGATATACCAACTGGAGTAGGAATTCACTATGGTATCTGGTTCTGTTTGATTGGAGGAATTATTGGTATTGCATGGACTATTTTCTCAACAAAGCGCATGCATAAGTAATAAGGATGTTAATCAAAATCAAAGTCTCATTATGCATATTTGTTATGTTATTTGGTATATGTATTTATGCAAGAAAGTGGAGGATGTTAGAGGATGAACAACTGAAAGTTCAAATACTGTCTGATAAAATACAACCGCAAAAGGAAAATGAAAGATTGCACATCAATATGCAAGCATGGAATGACTTAAAGAAACAGAATCCTGACTTTTGGGCATGGATTTATTGGCAGAACGGAATTGTATCACAACCAGTTGTCATTGACACAGGTGGAAAAGAGTACCTTTACCAAAATTTTGATGGTAAACCATCTATGTGTGGAACACCGATGATATTTGAAACGGAATCTAAGAATAAAATTATCTACGGACATTATGTTGGATATGGAACTGAAAATGCAGTCTTCACTAGACTTGCGGAATTATCAGATAAGAAGTTATTTTATGAATACCAAAGCTTCTACTTGTGCATGCAAGATAAAATAGAGGAATACAAAGTATTTTTAATTGCTATTAAAAATACGAAATTAGATTGGAACTATCAGCAGAAGGATTTTTCTTCTGCTGAGAAGTTTTATGAATGGATTTCGGACGCAAAAAGAGTTTCAGTCATTTACGATACAGATATAAAACCAAGATATAGTGATGCGTTTGTAACGATACAGACATGCTTAGATGCATACTCTTCAAAAAGAGTCATATTACTAGCGATGAAAGTAAAAGAATATCCTATCCAAGAAGACTGATTTTATAACGTAGTTTTAATGTTGATAATGGTATAATGCTAGTAATAGTGAGGTGCTATATGAAAATAATCTTAGACAAAAGTTTAGAATCACTTGGTGTAGAGCATGTTGTAATTGGTATCGCTAGAAATGTAGACCCAAATGCAGAACTAACACCGGCATTTTTGCAGAAACAAAAAGAAGTAGAAGAGTGGGCGTTACAGTGCAATGTGGATGAAGTGCTTCAACATCCGTTTATCCAAGGCTATATCGAACTCATGCAGAAGGCTGGAAGAAGTATTAAGAAGAATCCTCCGACAATTCCTGCATTCATTCGTAATATCCAGCATCGCGGATCAATGCCTCATATCAATAGTATTGTAGATATTTATAATGTTGAAACTTTAAAATCTTTCCTGGCAATTGGTGGTCATGATTTAGATAAGATTCAAGAACCACTAGAATTTACAGTGAGTCAAAAGGAGGATACATTCTTGCCAATCTGTTCAACGCCAAAGCATGTGGCTGAGACGGATTATCTCTATCGAGATAGTCAAGGTATCTTAGCTTGGATGGGTGTTAGAGATGGTGAAAACTATAAGTTTGATGATACTACAAAGAATGCTATCTTTATTATTCAAGGAAATGCAAATACACCAGTTGAAGATCGTATTGAGGCACTACATCGTATTGAACATGATTTAAGGGAATGTATGCCATCATTGGAATTTGAAATTCTAGTTGTTGATGCGCAATCATAAAATTAATACTATTCATAAGATGAAATAAATTGAATTTCTTGGCATAAAAATATAAAGTTATTATGCTAAGGAGGCGGTGTGATGTCTGAAGAAATAATAAGAGAAGAAATGATGAATGAAGAAAGACTGCGCCAGATGATTGAAGCTGGTGAGGCTGCAGAACTTTCTGAATATATTAAAGAGAATAATCCGATTGACGTGGCACAAGCTGCTGAATATCTCGATGATGAAGAACTATGGAAAATGTGCAGTATCTTATCGTCAGATGATATCGCTTCTGTATTAGAACAAGCAGATGATGAACTTCGTGTTCGTTTTACGTATGCATTATCTAATAATGAACTTCTAGAAATCTTTAGTAATATGGCACAGGATGATATCGCTGATATTGTTGGAGATTTAACAATTGGTAGACGTAAAACCATTGTGAATTTGATGAAGGATAAAGATCGTACTGAAATCACTAATCTATTGGAATATCCAGCAGATACAGCTGGTGGTATTATGACGACCGCCTACATCGCAATCAAAGATGATTTGAAGGTTATCGAAGGTTTAGAAAAGATTCGTGAGATTGGACCAAAGATTGAAGTTATTGAAACAATCTTTGTAGTAAACGCAAGAGGACAATTAATTGGTATTGCCGATTTACGAGATATTTTATCCTCAGATAAAGATATATTGATGTCAGATATCATGAAAGAAAACTTCATCAGCGTTGGTCCAGAGATGGACCAGGAAGAAGTTGCCAAACTTGTATCAAAATATGACTTGAAAGCAATTCCTGTTGTAAATCAACGTATGGCAATTCTTGGTATCGTTACTGTCGATGATATTATTGACGTTATCGTTGAAGAGTATAACGAAGATATGTTGGAGATGGGTGGTGTATCTAAAGAAGAAAGTCTTGACACAACACTATTTCAATCTATTAAGTTGCGTTTACCTTGGTTATTAATTAACCTAATTACAGCTTTCATGGCATCTTTTACCGTAAAGGTTTTTGAAGGTACAATTGCACAGGTTGTTGCGCTTAGCTCAATTATGACAATTATCTCTGGTATGGGTGGTAATGCAGGCTCCCAAACACAGTCAATCTTGGTACGTCAGATTGCGACTGATAAAGTTGATTTCAAGAGAAATTGGAAGTCATTTGTAAAGGAGATCTTCTTAGGAATTATTAATGGTACAGTTAATGGTTTGATTACAGCAGTTATTGTAATAATACTCTATCGAAATATATTCTTGGGTGTGATTACCGTTATTGCGATGGTTGGCAATCTGGTGGTGGCTGGTATCTTTGGTTTCTTAGTTCCTGTTGTTTTAGACAAGTTTGGAGCAGATCCAGCAGTATCATCCTCTATCTTTGTAACAACTGCAACAGACGTTCTAGGATTCTTTATCTTCTTAGGACTAGCAAATATATTCTTACCAATGTTAATTTAAATAATAAAAACTGGATTGGTCTTTTGATCAGTCCAGTTTTTTTGATAGGATCCTACGTGAAATATTTGTATCATACATGTATGTTTTTAATGTTTCTACATCAGATACAGTTTCATCAATATGTTCAAAGTAGTAAGCAATTTTCTCTATGTATGTTTGGTAATAAGGATTCACTTCTAATTCTTTGTTGCGTGCTAAGGATTCAAAGTATAGGAATATTAATGTCCAGAGGACTTCTAGACAGGAATCTTCAATCCAGAAGTCTGCTTTTTCTTTTGGTAAGTAACATTGTTCTAAAAGTCCTGTAATCAAAGGTAAACCATCCTGAGAAGATTGCCAGATATCTGTATAGATATAGTCGAAATTTGAAAGGTATTCTTCATTGAAGTAATCAAATGCATCTGCCTCAATCAAATGAATTGGTTTTGTGGATTCAAATTGGGGTAAGATGAAATTTCTAAACATTGCAATTACTTCTTTGGAGCGTTCAATTACAGTAACTTCTTCTACATTAGGATTTTGAATAGCCATGTATAAGAAATAGCCAATACCTAAACCAAAGGTTAGTACTTTACCGTGTGCTCGTTGAGCAGGAATATCATTGGTATTTGCTTCACTAGGAGCATCAAACATCCAGTCCATATCATCTTGGTATAGATAGAGAGCATCGAAGTTACGATCCATTGCACGTAGTTTCATCCAATCATTTAATTCTCGATTTGGGTCTTTTTGTATTACGTCAGAGTTAAACAATTCAAAGCCTGAAATTTTTCCTCTTTCGAATGTGAAGTGAGAATCTTTAATCCAATCTAAATGAATGTTTTTGTGATATGGATTATTCTCCCACTCATCGACAGATAAGAAAAGAGAAGGGCAATTCTTTATATCCTGAAATTCTGGGATACCTGCATCTGCGAGCATCTTTATGACTTTCTTCTCGTTTTTCTTTGTGATATGCATCCCTACAAAATCGTTTTTTGAATCATTCATGATATTCGTAAGGCAGCGATTTAGAAATTGATTGATTTCATCATTTAAAGTAATTTTCATGATTCAATCTTACATGAAAGTTCATATTTTTTAAATGTAATAACACTTTGAATTTTACTGGTTTCTGTTATAATTCACTTACGTGTTTGGAGGAAATTATGATACTTGCTTTAGCATTGTTTATTGTCATGTATATATTCTTATTGGCACTTCCAGAAAAACGTCCATATGTTGCGCTTATAGCGGCAGGGATATTCATTCTGTTAGGAATCTTACCACTAGGAAATGTAATCGGTGCTGTTGATTGGAATATTATTCTAATGTTGGCAGGCACAATGATGGTTGTTCAGTTATTTATTGAAAGCCAAATGCCTGCACTTATGGCGGAAGGACTATTAAAAGCTGTACCTAATATCCAATGGGCAGTCGTTGTATTAAGTATTTTTGCAGGTGTAATTTCTGCGTTTGTAGATAATGTTGCGACTGTATTGATGGTTGCACCAGTTGGTCTAGCGGTTTCAAAGAAATTAAAGACAAATCCTATTCCTGTCATTATTGCAATAGCGGTATCTAGTAACTTGCAAGGTGCTGCGACACTCGTAGGGGATACAACAAGTATTCTTCTAGGTGGTTATGCAAATATGAGTTTTAACGATTTCTTCGTGTTTATGGGTAAACCTGGCATTGCATTATCAGTAGAAATTGGTGCTGCAATGACAATTCCGGTATTATTATTCTTATTTAGAAAATCAAAAGAACCAGTTCATGCGGAAATTACCACAAAGGTAACTGATTATATTCCTTCATTATTGATGATTGGTGTGATTGTAACATTAATCACAGCTTCGCAATTTGAGAATAAGCCACAACTTACAAATGGTCTTATCTGCATTAGTTATGCAGTAATTGGTATTATTTATAGAGCAATTCGTGAGAAATCGAGCGATGTTGTAAAGCGAGCAATTCAAGCAATTGATTTCAATACATTACTTCTATTGATTGGTTTATTTATAGTAATTGCTGGTATTACCGAAGCAGGTGTCATTGATACGATAGCTGATCTCTTTGTAAAACTTGGAGGCAGTTCTGTGTTTGTGATGTATACAATGATTGTACTTGTATCGGTAGTTATCTCTGCATTTGTGGATAATATTCCATATGTTGCGACAATGTTACCGGTAGTGCAGGGTATTGCAACTTCGATGGGAGTAGAACCATATGTTCTATACTTTGGATTATTGATTGGTGCTACACTTGGTGGTAACTTAACTCCTGTTGGAGCGAGTGCAAATATCGCCGCAATTGGTATTCTAAACAAGGAAGGATATAAAGTTTCCTCAAAAGATTTCTTCCGTATTGGTATTCCATTTACACTCATTGCAGTATTTTCAGGTTACATCGTAACCTGGTTGATTTGGGGATAAAAACTATATAAGAGACTTCTTCTGATGGAGAAGTCTCTTTTGTAAAATTATTTTATTTTTACCTTGCCAAATAGATATTTTCTTGCTATATTTATATAGCACTAATTTTAATGTGTATTGCGCCGATAGCTCAACTGGATAGAGCATT
>CALHUY010000055.1 GCA_938039295.1 uncultured Solobacterium sp. | reverse complement strand
TTGCGTATATGCGTGGGCGTACTCTTGATGATGCATATGTCATATTGGATGAAGCACAGAATACAACAGCATCTCAGATGAAGATGTTTCTAACAAGACTTGGTTTTGGATCTCATATGATTATCACTGGTGACGTTACTCAGATTGACTTAAATCATAACCAGACTAGCGGTCTAATTGAGGCAACTCGTATCTTAGAGGGTTTAAGTGAAATTAAAATTATGGAATTAAGTGCGGATGATGTTGTACGTCATCCTATCGTACAGAAGATTATTGAGCGCTATAGCAAAGAAGATGAACAAAGACGTGAGTTGTCTTTGAAGAAGCGAGGATAATATGGAAATTACATTTATCAATAAAACGAACCAAGATATGCATGCATATGAGGAATTCTTCCAGACTATTGCAAAGCGTACAGAAAAGCAACTTAAACTAGCAAAGGATTTAGAAATCAGCGTTACGTTTGTTCGTTCTCGTACCATTCATATCATCAACCGAGATTATCGTGGGATAGATCGACCAACGGATGTAATTAGTTTTGCGATTCGTGATGGTTTAGAAGACTTCATCCCAGATGAAGAAAAAGATCTTGGAGATCTTTTCATCAATATTGATTATGCTAGAAAACAAGCAAGAGAATATGGTCACTCTGAAAAGCGTGAAATGGGATTCTTATTCACGCATGGACTTCTTCATTGCTTGGGATATGATCATATGAATCCAACTGATGAAACAAAGATGTTTGCCTTACAGGATAGGATCTTAGATCCGATTATTAGTCGCAATGATAAATAAGTTTATTGTAGCGTTTCAGGGTTTAGTATCTTCATTTCAAGATAAGAGTGTACAGATTCAGTATATTCTTGCGATATTAGCATGTATTGCGGCATGGATACTTGGTTGTAATTATTATGAATGGTTAGCAATCCTTCTTTGTATAGGACTTGTAGTTGTAGCGGAAATTTTAAATACATGTATTGAAAAACTATGTGATTTATATACGACAGAAAGAAATGAAAAGATTAAGTTTATTAAAGACTTAGGTGCTGGTGGCGTATTATTTGCGTCAATGATTGCACTTAGTGTAGGTATCTTGATATTCATTCATCATCTGTTTTAAGGGAGGTCGTCATGACACGTGAAGAATTAATTGAAGAAGCTTTTAAAGCAATGGAAAATAGTTATGCACCATATTCCAACTTCCATGTTGGGTCAGCAGTGCTGACGAAAGATGGAAAAGTATTCTGGGGTGCAAATATTGAAAATGCTTCTTTTGGAGCAACCAACTGTGGTGAGCGTTCTGCAATCTTTGCGGCATATTCTAACGGTTACCGTAAGGATACGATTGAAGCACTTGCAATTGTAAGTGATGGAGACCGTATTGCGGCACCATGTGGTATTTGCCGTCAGGTTTTAAGTGAATTAATTACAGGGGATACTCCAATCTATTTATCCAATCGCAAAGATGAAATGGATACATGCATGAATGATTTATTACCATTCCAGTTTACAACAGAGGATGTATGTCGATGAGAAGCGGTTTTGTTGCGTTAGCGGGAAGACCAAACGCTGGTAAGAGTACTTTAATCAATTCTTTGATTGGTGAAAAGGTAGCCATCGTATCAAGTAAGCCTCAAACAACACGCTCTGAGATTCGTGGGATTTATACGGATGAGGAATGCCAGATTATATTTACCGATACTCCTGGTATTCATAAACCAAAATTCCGTCTTGAATCGCGTATGAACAAGGAAGCGGTAGATGTAATTCAAGGTGTTGATTTAATTTACTTAGTTGTGGATGCAAGTGTTCCATACGCAAAGGGTGATGAGTTTGTTTTAAACATGGTTAAAAATACGGGATTACCTGTATTCTTAGTCTTGAATAAGATGGATAAGATGAAGCCTGAGAAGATTGTCAAAGTGATTCAACAGTGGCAAGAACGCTATGATTTTGCGGAATACTTCCCATTATCTGCAAAATTTGGACGCTCCTTTGAAGATTTAATCAAGACGACAAGAAAGTATCTTCCAGAAGGAGATTTATTGTATCCAGCAGAGATGACAAGTGATGGCGCTGAAAACTTCCGTATTGCGGAATTAATCCGTGAAAAGATTCTGACACAAACAGAAGATGAAGTTCCTCATGCGGCTGCAGTGCTAATTGAAAATAAAGAATTCAAAAAGGACAAGGTATATATCCAAGCAATGATACTTGTAGAACGTGATAGCCAAAAGGGTATCATGATTGGCAAGCAAGGACAGATGTTAAAAAAGATTGGTTCTTTAGCACGTGAAGATATCGAGAAGTTACTTGGTAAAAAGGTCTTCTTAGAGTTGTTTGTTCGTGTAGAAAATGAATGGCGTTCACGAGATGCTCGTATTACGGAATACGGCTATGGTGGAGCAAGTAGAGATGAATGATCGCATTACTGGATTTGTACTAAAGCAAAGCGACTATCGTGAAGCAGATGTGATACTTAGTGTACTAACGAAAGAGTATGGCAAGCTATCCTTTGTGGCACAGGGTGTACGTAAAATGACTAGCAAGAATGCTGGTTCAATTATGCCTTATACAAAAACAGAAATCTTATTCGATTATAACGAGACTAAGACGATCTTCCGTTTAAAGAATGCACGTTGTAAGGAGTACTATCGCTTTATGCATGAGGATATTACAGCCTCTAGTGCAGCTGCGGTTGCGGCTGAACTTATTGACGTATTAACACTACAAGCAAGTGGTGATATGACAAATAGCGATGAGTATGCATTCTTGGAGATTGTTTTTTCAAAGCTAGACCAGGGATATGATCCAACCCTTGTACTATCGCTTCTATTTGTAGATATGCTAGATGTTGCAGGGTTACTTCCAGATGTCGATGCATGTGTTACTTGTGGAAATACGCATGTTGTTACGGTGAGTCCGAAGGATGGAGGTTTCTTGTGTCAAGAGCACGCCGAAGAACATCACATTCCTTTTATGAAGACAGAAGACTTGCGACGTTTTCGTTTGTTATGTAAAGCAGGTCTTAACAAAATCGATATCGTTAACCAGTATATCGAAGGGGATATGAAGGATTTACAATACCTTGTAGATATTTTGTATCTTCATGCGGATATACAATTAAAATCAATGAATTTTTATATGCATCTACATACGATTGTATAGTCGAAAGATGAAATATAAGTACTTAGTTTTCTACTAAGAAAGCAATGAAATGAATGATTCGAAGAGATTTGGGATTTAGCTAAATCTCTTTTTCTTTTTTGGTTTCAATATCGAATGAGATAGTGTTATATCACTTTTTTTAAGTTGTGACGTATACTAAAAAAGTGAGGTGAAAATGATGGAAAAGAAAACGATAGATTTATCAAAGAGTGTATTCGATATTGCAAGTGCATATCCTGAAGTAAAAGATATTATGTCTGAATTGGGCTTTACTGAAATCGTAAAGCCATCCATGTTAAATACAATGGGTAAGATGATGACTATTCCAAAAGGTGCAAGAGTGAAAGAAATTCCTCTTTCTACAATTATTGATGCTTTCGAATTAAGTGGTTTTGAAGTAATAAATACGCCTGAACAATTACAAAAACAACAGGAAGAAAAAATGAAAGCTTTATCAGCAGATTTAGGAAAGAGTAGTGACTTGAATGCTAGTGATCGTGAAGCATTGTTAAAATCATATGTTCAGCGCTTAAGTAATGGTGAGGATATTGAATCTGTTAGAAAAGATTTTGCGGCTAATTTCTCGGATGTTTCAGCTGTAGAAATTGCACGTGCTGAACAAACCCTTCTTTCAGAAGGTACAAAACTCAGTGATGTACAACGCTTATGTGATGTCCATTCAGCATTATTCCATGGGGCTACACGTAGTGAAAGAATTGCGAATGCAGAGAAGGAAGTTGAACGTTCAGCAGAAGAGGAGCGTGTTTTAGATACAATTGCCAGCTTTGATGAACAAACAGCAGATGCTACAACTGTATTATTGCGTACCCAAGGGCATCCTTTAAATATTTTGGAATTAGAAAATGCACAAATTGAAAAGCGCGTTATAGCACTAGAAGAAAAACTCAAGGAAGATGTAAAACCTGAGGATGTTCTAGCAGATGTAAAAGAACTACGTGCTATCGAATCTCATTACAAGAAAAAAGAAGAAACAATGTTCCCACTTCTAAAGGATAAATACAATTTCCCTGGCCCAAGTGATGTTATGTGGGGTGTGGAAGATGAAATCAAACAAGAATTAAAGAAGTTTGTAGTGGAAGATTCTAAGGATATGGATTCACTACGACGTGTTGTTAAGCGTATGAATGAAATGATTTTCAAAGAAAAGAATATCTTATTCCCACTAGTAACGAATTATTTTACTGAAGATGAATGGATCGCAATCGCAAGAGATTTCCCAATGTATGGTTATTGCTATCTTGCCAAAGAAGATGTACCAGTATGGGATAAGGTAAAAGAACTTGAACAGCCAAGCATTATCCACGATGAAAATATTGAGATTTCGGGTGGACATATGAGTTTGAAACAGTTAAAGGCAATGTTAAATACACTTCCTGTTGAAATTACACTTGTTGATGAAAATGATATAAACATCTACTTTAATGAAGGTGAAAAGGTATTCACACGTCCCCAAATGGCAATTGGTAGACCTGTATATTCTTGTCACCCAAAGCGTGTTGAACCAATTGTACGTATGTTAATTAGTGATTTTAAGAAGGGTAAACGTGATAGTCTTACCATATTGTCTGAACGTTCGGGACATCCAGTTGTCATAAATTACTTTGCTTTACGTGACGATGATGGTACATATTTGGGCACATTAGAAGCTGTACAGATTATCGATGGTCTAGCAGATGCTATTAAAAATGATAAAAAAGGACCGATTGATTTAAGATAAATTCAATATCAGTTTTGAAGTATAAATATTTCATTCCTCTAGAGAATACAACTAGGGGAATTTTATTTTTTTAGTAGTGATATGACATATCGTAAGATTGTAAAAATAGGTTGAAAATGCTATACTTTACAGGATATTATGGGAATATTTTGGAGGCTCATTTTCAATGGATAGACAGAAGACATTTGACTTAATTGTTTCGCATGCAAAGAATACAGGATTTGTATTTCAAGGCTCAGAAATTTATGGTGGTTTAAGTAATACTTGGGACTTTGGTCCTTTAGGTGTTAATCTCAAAGATAACATCAAGCGTGCGTGGCAAAAGAAGTTTATACAAGAAGACCCAAACAATGAAGAGATTCAAGCAGCTATCTTAATGAATCCTAAGGTTTGGGAAGCATCAGGACACTTAAAGGGTTTTTCTGATCCTTTAATGGACTGCAAGCAGTGTCATACAAGACATCGTGCTGACCAATTAATTGAATCCTTCTCCAATGGAACAGTAAATCCAGAGGGTTGGAGCAATGAACAGATGGAACAATACATCAAGGATAATAACGTTCCATGTCCTGATTGTGGTGGACATAACTTTACATCCATTCGTCAATTCAACTTGATGTTTAAGACATTCCAAGGAACATTGGAAGATTCTAAGAATACAATTTATCTAAGACCTGAAACAGCACAGGGTATGTTTGTGGATTTCAAGCATGTAGCTCGTGCATATCGTAAGAAGTTACCATTTGGTATCTGCCAGATTGGTAAGTCTTTCCGTAATGAAATTACACCAGGTAACTTTATCTTCCGTACACGTGAATTTGAACAGATGGAAATGGAATTCTTCTGCAAGCCAGGTACTGATGATGAGTGGTTCCCATATTGGCGTAACTTCTGCATGGATTGGATTGTGAAGTTAGGTGGAAATCCAGAAAACTTACGTTTCAGAGACCATGAGAAGGAAGAGTTATCATTCTACTCAAAGGGCACAACAGACATTGAATACAAGTTCCCATGGGGTTGGGGTGAAGTTTGGGGTATTGCAGACCGTACAGACTACGACTTAACACAACACCAGAATACATCTGGTAAGGATATGTCTTACTTAGACCCAATTACAAATGAGAAATATATTCCATATGTAGTTGAACCAGCAGTAGGTGTTGAACGTCTATTCTTCATGTTCTTTACAGATGCATATGATGAAGAAACACTTGAAAATGGTGAGACACGTGTAGTTATGCGCTTTAACCCAGTGCTAGCACCTGTGAAGGCCGCAATCTTACCACTGCGCAAGAAGTACGCTGAAAAGGCAGAAGAAATTCGTCATGAATTATCTTATGACTTCACAGTGACATATGATGAAGCAGGTTCTATTGGTAAGCGTTATCGTCGTCAAGATGAAGTTGGTACTCCATTCTGTATCACAATTGACGAACAGACGATGGAAGATGGTACAGTTACAATCCGTTACCGTGACTCCATGGAACAAGAACGTATGACTGTAGAAGAAGTTCGTAATAAGATTTGTAAGGAAATTCGTTTCTAAGAAGGAGGGAATATGGCAAAGATTAGTGATCATGATATAAATGCCATTCGTGAAAAAGCGGATATTGTCGATGTCATCGGTCACTATATTCAGGTTCATCGCAAAGGGAATTCATATGTAGCGATTTGTCCTTTCCATGATGACCATGATCCATCGATGTCTATTTCACCAGAAAAGAAAATCTATAAATGCTTTGTTTGCGGTAATGGTGGCAATGTGTATACATTCGTACAGAACTATGAGAATATCACTTTCCCCGAAGCCGTTGGTAGAGTTGCGTCTTTGATTAACTATCCTTTACAGGTCGATGTTGATATAGAGCAGAGAACTAGTAAGGATCCTCATAAAGAAGCACTGTACAATGTGATGAATGCGGCGATTCAGTATATGATGTATCAACTGGATACACCTGAAGCCGTGAATGAAAAGAAGTATCTTGAAAAGCGTGGGATGACTGCAGATTTGATTCGTGAGTTTCAGATAGGCTATAACCCAAATCAGACGTCGTTATATCACTTTCTACATGCTAAAGGTTTTAGTGATGCGGATATGAATCGTGCAAACTTAATACGTATCAATGAGTCTGGTATCCATGATACCTTTGCTGGTCGTATTACTTTCCCAATTCATGACCAATACGGTAATCCGATAGGATTTAGTGCACGCATTCTAGATCCAAATAATCCTTCCAAATATATCAATACAAACGAAACAGATATCTTTACCAAGGGTGATATTGTATATAACTATCACCGTGCAAAGGCTGTTGCCCGTAAGGAAGGAAAGATTTATGTGTGTGAAGGTGTAACAGACGTGATTGCCTTTGCGAAGGCTGGTATCTTCAATGTGGTATGTACATTAGGTACATCCTGTACGGAAAGACAGATTCATCTGTTAAAGAATATCGCAGCGAAGATTGTGTTTTGTTATGATGGCGACCGTGCTGGACAAGCTGCTACCTTACGTGCAGTTCATATGGCTAGAAAAGCAGGTTGTGATGTATCAGTGATTCGCAATCTGACAGGAAAAGATCCCGATGAACTTGTACGCCAACAAGGGGCAGAAGGTTTAATAAGTGTTCTCAAAGATGAAGTTACTTGGATGGAGTTTGTGATTGAGTATCAAGTTTCACAGACAAATCTAAATAACTACTCTGATAAAAAAGAATTGGTTCGTAAGGTACAGGCAGATATTGCGACATTACCTGACGAAGTAGACCGCCGCTATTTTACACAGCAATTGGCGGAAATGACACATATGCCAGTTAACTATGTGCCACAAACAATGAATCGACCAACCAATCAAACCGTACAGAAGAAACTATCGATTCCAGATGGTTCCCTAGATGCGGAAGATTTAATACTAATGATGATGTTAAAGTCAGCAAGTCATGCGCATACTTTTGAAGTAGAGTTAGGCTATCTAAATGATAAGACGCACAAGTTATTGGCGATGTTAATCATTGATAGTCTACATACATTCCATGACGCTGATCCAAGTCATCTGATTGACCGTACAGATAAGCAAGAAGTAAAAGACTTACTAACAAGACTGGTATCCATGCCTGCATATGATATCGACTATGACGAAGCGGTCCTAAGAGGAGCCATTCGCAAGGTAAAAATTACAACATTGCAGAAGGAGAGAGATGCGTATTACGAACAACTCTCACAACCTGGTCTTAACGATATGAGTCAAAAGGTACTTATGGAAAAGTATCAAAAGTGCATTCTAGAACTGCGGAGGTATCTCGATGAAGAAGGAAACAAGTAAAACTACGAAAGCTTCAAAGAAAGAAAAAGAGGAAGTTGTAGTAAAAAAAGCAACTTCCAAAAAGAAAAAGGTAGAAGTAGCAGAAGAAAAAGCTCCTAAGAAAACGAAAGAAGCGAAAGAGAAAAAAACAAAAGTGAAAGACAACAAGAAAGACACAAAAGAAATTGAAACATATAAGCGTTCAGGAAAGGTGAAAGAATTAAAGAACCTTGATGAACTCAAAGACGATTATAAGGAAATTGCTAAGAAGAATGGTTCCATCGCACAGAAAGATGTCATGACATCCTTAGAGCACTTAGATATGTCTGACGATGATATGGACGAACTCTGGGATTGGTTCAATACAGAGAATATCCAGATTGTTGAAGATGAGGATATCGAAGAACTTACTGCAGCAGAAGATGATGACTTAGACTTACTAGATGATGATGTTGATGATGTAGAAGATGAAGATGTTGAAGGTAAAGACCCAGATCTAGATGACGATGAAGAAAAACCATTAGCTAGTCTTTTGGATTTAACATCCTTCTCTTCAGGTGGCAATGTACAGTTAAATGACCCTGTTAAGATGTACTTAAAGGAAATTGGACGTGTACCACTCTTAAAGCCAGAAGATGAACCTGAAATCGCAAAGCGTATTGAAGAAGGCGATGAAGAGGCTAGAAATATCTTAATCTCCAGTAACTTACGTTTAGTTGTATCGATTGCCAAGAAATATGTTGGTAGAGGTATGTTATTTTTAGACTTAATCCAAGAAGGTAACATGGGTCTTGTAAAGGCAGTTGAAAAGTTCGACTATACGAAGGGATTCAAGTTCTCTACATACGCAACATGGTGGATTCGTCAGGCTATTACACGTGCAATTGCAGACCAGGCTAGAACAATCCGTATTCCAGTACACATGGTAGAAACAATCAATAAGTTAACACGTGTACAACGTCAATTGGTGCAGGAATTAGGACGTGATCCATCTGCTGAAGAAATCAGCCAACGTATGGAAGGTATCTCTCCAGAAAAGGTAAGAGAAATCCAAAAGATTGCCTTAGAACCTGTATCACTAGAAACACCAATTGGTGAAGAAGATGATTCTCACTTAGGTGACTTTATCGAAGATAAAGAAGCACTCAGTCCTGATCAATACGCAAGTAATCAGTTATTGAAGGATGAAATCAATAGCGTTCTTAGTGGTTTAACAGAACGTGAAGAAAAGGTATTACGCTTACGTTTTGGTTTATATGATGGACGTACACGTACACTTGAAGAAGTAGGACGTGAATTCAATGTTACTCGTGAACGTATTCGTCAGATTGAAGCAAAAGCACTACGTAAATTGAAACATCCATCACGCTCAAAGAGATTAAAGGATTTCTTTGACAAATAAGATGAATTTACGTATCCAGAAAATTGCGGATATGATAAATAAAGGCGTGGTCTTGGCAGATATTGGTACAGACCATGCCTTTCTTCCTATCCTAGCAATCAAACAGAAAAAGGTACAAAAAGCATACGCTTGTGATATTGCAAAGGGACCATTAGAGATTGCCAAACGCAATATCCAAGCGGAAAACCTTGATAGTCAAATCGAAACAATCTTATCCAATGGCTTCGAACATGTACCACAAGACGCGGATGTTGTGGTGATTGCAGGTATGGGCTACTACACCGCAAAAGATATCCTAGAAGCTGCAGGAGAAAAGCGTTTAAGTACTTGTAAACAGTTGATTGTTGAAGTCAATCGTAAACCAGAACTTTTACGGAAATGGATTAGTGATCATCACTATACGATTGATCAAGAAGAGTTAATTACAGAGCGTGATTTTGACTATATCGCAATCAGTTTTACAACAGATTATCATGAGTTATATCGTGATGATGAGATACTCTGTGGAGTTTATCTCCAACAAAAAAAGGGGAAAGAATATCTTTCCTATTGTGATCGACAGATAGCCTTTATTGATGGGGTTTTAGCAAAGTATCCACACGACGATAATTATCGCAAAGAATTACTACAACAAAAGAAGTATTGGTTAGAGGCAAAATAAAAACGCGGTTCTTAGAGCCACGTTTTTTATTTCTGAATGGAATTGACAGCCTTAGCGAGTCTTGACTTCTGACGAGCAGCATAGTTGTTATTCTTGATATGAGATACAACTGCCTTGTCTAAGCACTTATTTGCTGTGTTGTAAGCAGCAGTAGCAGCTTCAACGTCCTTAGCTTCTACAGCTAAAAGAACCTTCTTGATTGCTGTCTTTAGTTCGCTCTTCTGTCCAGCCTTCGCATTCTGTCTTTTCAGATTAGTTAGTGCGCGCTTCTTCTGTGACTTGATATTTGCCATGAGTACACCTCCTGTCCACTTATTAGCATTAGGATTATATCAAAGTGAAGTATAAATTGCAATGAAAACCCCAAAAAAGTAGGGTATAATATCACGGTGGAGGTATGAGAGATGAAACAGACACGAATTATATTTTTTGGTACAACAGAATTTGCAAGCGGTATATTACAGACCTTAATCGATGAAGGATATAATGTCGTAGCCGTTGTTTCCCAACCAGATAAACCGGTTGGTAGAAAACATACCATCCAGATGACACCAACACATGCTTTAGCAGAACAATATCAGATTCCGGTGATTCAACCTGATCTTTTAAAGGAACATGTGGATGATGTATTACGATATGAACCAGAGTTAATATTAACTTGTGCATATGGACAATTTGTACCAGTACGTATTTTAGAATATCCACGTCTTGGTTGTATTAATGTACATCCATCACTTTTACCAAAGTATCGTGGAGGTGCACCAATCCATCATGCAGTTATGGGTGGCGAAACAGAAACTGGTGTAAGTCTCATCCAAATGACAAAAGCCATGGATGCAGGAGATATCTATGCTAGAGTTACAACACCAATTGGTAAAGATGAAACGATGGCAGAATTAAACCAGCGTTTACTTGTCTTAAGTAAGCAATTAGTGAAAGAGAATTTAGAAGACTATATTGCAGGTAAGCTTGTTGGAGAGCCACAGGATGATAGTAAAGTAATCCTTGGATTAAATATTTCAAAGGAAGAAGAGAAAGTACAGTTTGCAAAAGAAGAGGTACAGACTCTATATAACCACATTCGTGGTTTGATTGATTGGCCAATGCCATATGGTATGGTTGATGGAAAGCGTATCAAGCTTTGCAAAGTTAGAATGAGAAAAGAAGACCATCAATCAAAACCAGGAGAAATCTTAGGTTTTAAGAATCATGCGATGGAAGTCGCATGTATTGGTGGCATTATTGAAGTTTATGAACTACAGCCAGAAGGCAAGAGCAGAATGAGTGCAGATGCTTATGCCAATGGTGCAGGTAGAAATATGATAGGGAAGGTATTTGAGTAAATGGATCAAAAGCATATACGAAATTTCTGTATTATTGCCCATATCGACCATGGTAAATCGACATTGGCAGACCGTATTCTTGAAATGACAGAAACGGTAAAAGAACGTGATATGAAAGCACAACTTCTAGATGAAATGGATTTAGAAAGAGAACGTGGTATCACAATTAAGCTGAATGCAGTACAGCTAAGTTATACCGCAAAAGATGGACAGGAGTATCTCTTTAACTTGATTGATACACCAGGTCACGTCGACTTTACATACGAAGTATCACGCTCACTAGCGGCTTGTGAGGGTGCGATTTTAGTCGTTGACTCTACACAAGGTGTCCAAGCACAAACACTTGCAAATACCTATCTTGCGCTAGATAACAATCTTGAAATTATACCTGTCATTAATAAAGTGGATATGATGAATGCACAACCTGATGTAACAATCAGAGAGATTGAAGACATCATTGGTCTTGATTGTAGTAATGCGCCACTCATCTCTGCACGTAGTGGTCTAAACGTTGATAAAGTTTTAGAACAGATTGTATCTCACATCCCTGCACCTAGTGGAAATGAAGATGCACCATTACAAGCGTTAGTATTCGACTCATTCTATGACCCATATCGTGGAATCATCGCTTTAATTCGTATTCGTGAGGGTAATCTTTCTGTTGGTGATAAGATTCGCTTTATGGCAACAGGAGCAGAATATGAAGTACTAGAAGTAGGTATTCGTAATCCACGTGAAGTAAAGATGAATACATTAGTGTGTGGAGACGTAGGTTGGTTTGCGGCTTCCATTAAGTCCATCCAAGATGTACGTGTCGGTGATACGGTTACGAAAGTAGATAATCCAGCAGAGAAACCTCTATCTGGATATCGTAAGTTAAATCCAATGGTATATTGTGGTTTATATCCAACTGATGCGGCAAAGTATGGTGATTTACGTGAAGCGTTAGACAAACTACAGTTAAATGACGCATCCTTGCAATATGAACCAGAGACATCCCAAGCATTAGGCTTTGGTTATCGTTGTGGATTCTTAGGACTTCTACATATGGATGTAATCCAGGAACGTTTAGAAAGAGAATATAACCTCGATCTAATCGCAACTGCACCATCTGTTATCTATCATGTCTACCTAACAGATGGGTCAATGATTGAAATTGATAACCCTGCAAGAATGCCAGATGCGGCTAGGATTGACCGTGTTGAAGAGCCATATGTAAAGGCAAGTATCATGGTACCAGATACATATATCGGTGCCATCATGGACTTATGCCAGAATAAGCGTGGTATCTATCAGACAATGGAAATCATCGATACTGGTAGAAACATGATTATCTATGAATTACCACTTTCAGAAATCATCTTTGACTTCTTTGATAAGTTAAAGTCATGTTCAAAGGGGTATGCTTCATTAGACTATGAACTCATTGGATATCGTGCACAGGATCTTGTGCGTATGGATATTCTATTGAACGGTGAAAATGTCGATGCATTATCAGTAATTATTCATCGCTCAGAAGCATATGCACGTGGTTCTGCAATCACTGTGAAGCTAAAGGAACTGATTCCTAAGCAACAATTTGAAATTCCTGTACAGGCTGCTATCGGTGGTAAGATCATTGCTAGAACAAATATCAAGTCCTTGCGTAAGAACGTACTTGCCAAGTGCTATGGTGGTGATATCTCCCGTAAGAAGAAACTTCTAGAGAAGCAAAAAGAAGGAAAGAAGAGAATGAAGGCAGTAGGCTCTGTAGAGATTCCACAGGAAGCGTTTATGTCTGTTCTATCAATGGATGATGATAACTAAACCAAAGTATCTCTATTTACATGTACCTTTCTGTAGAACGATTTGTTCGTATTGTGATTTCTGCCATGTAGGCTATCAAGAAATAGTTGCAAATCAATGGTTAGACGCAATCAAAGTTGATATTCAAAATCGTCATATCAACGAGAATTTACAAACGATTTATATCGGTGGTGGTACACCCACTGCATTATCTTCATCACAACTAGATCAATTACTTCGTTTGTTGGATCCCTATGCACGCATGGTGCAGGAATATACAATTGAGATTAATCCAGAAACATTTGATGAAGACAAAGCAAAGATATTACAAAAACACGGTGTAAACCGTGCAAGCATAGGCTTTCAAACATCAGATGAAAGATTACTGCAGATGATGAATCGACATCATCGACTCGAAGATGTCGCAGAAACAATGAGACTATTACGTAAGTATGGTATTGATAATATCTCTTTGGATTTGATGTATTCATTACCTACACAGACAATGGAATCATTAGAAAAGTCTGTTAAGGATGCGCTTGCACTAGACCCAACACATCTTTCGTTATACTCATTAACAATCGAACCCAATACAGTCTTTGCGAAAAAGGGATATGAACATCTTGAAGATGATATCGAAGCAGATATGTATGAATGGATTTGTAAGTTACTTCCAAAGTATGGCTTTGTACAATATGAAATTAGTAACTTTGCGAAAGCAGGTATGATTTCACAACATAACTGTGCGTATTGGAACTATCAAGACTTCTATGGAATCGGCTGTGGTGCAAGTGGACTTGAAGGAAGCATACGTTATGATATTCCAAAAAATGTAAGAAAGTATATCGAAGATCCTTCTATCAAAGATACAATTGATTTAACACTCCAAGAACAAATGTTTGAGGCAGTAATGATGGGGCTTCGCCTAAAAGAAGGGATGCATATCCAGTTCTTTGAAGAAAGATTCCACACATCCGTATTAGAAGTTTATAGCACTCAGATTAAAAAGTTATGCAGCGAAGAAAAACTCATACTTGAAGGAAATCGTCTTCGTTGTAGTGAAGAGGGCTTTGAAATTCTAAATAGTATTTTATTGGAGTTTATGTAGTGTCGATCAGTATTAATATATTGCATACATAGCGATTGTATGCTATTATCTAAAGGCTTTCTTGCTGGGGATGACGTATCCTCAAGAGTTATTCTCGGTTTGGAAGTTCTATAGAAAGAAAGAGGAAAATAAAATGTTAACAAAGGAAACAGTAGCACAGATTACTAAAGATTTTGGACGTAAGGAAGGCGACACAGGTTCTGTTGAAGTACAGGTTGCTCTATTAACACAGCAGATCAACACATTAACAGTACACATGCAGGCTAATAAGAAGGACTATTCTTCTAACCGTGGTCTATTAAAGATGGTTGGTCGTAGAAGAAAGATGCTTGATTACCTCAAGAAGCATGACGTTAACCGTTACCGTGAATTAGTTCAGAAGTTAGGTTTAAGAAAGTAGTTGTAAAAGCAGTCATTCGACTGCTTTTTTTGTATTTCAGGTGTACAATTATATTGGAAAAGAGTTAATACTCATGAGCTATATTACATTTCAAGAAGTTAGAAAAACATATCATGTTGGTGAAATTGATATTCATGCCTTGGATGGAGTCAACTTTGAGGTTGAAAAGGGACAGGTTGTAATTGTGGCTGGTGCCAGTGGTGCTGGTAAGAGTACAATTCTAAACATCCTAGGTGGTATGGATACTGTCACCAGTGGGAAAGTTATTGTGGATGGTAAACATGTTGATGCGATGAATGAAAAAGAATTAACAGACTACCGTCGTTTTGATATTGGTTTTGTATTCCAGTTTTATAACTTAGTGCAGAATCTGACCGCTTTAGAAAATGTAGAGTTAGCTTCCGAAATTTGTAAAGATCCACTTGATCCAGCAACTGTTTTAGAACAGGTTGGTTTACAGGATCGTATGCATAATTTTCCTGCTCAGTTATCTGGTGGTGAACAACAGCGTGTAGCAATTGCCAGAGCGATTGCCAAGAATCCTAAGTTACTTTTATGTGATGAGCCAACCGGTGCCTTAGACTATGTGACAGGAAAACAGATATTACAGTTATTACAGGATACAGCACGTTTGCATGGCATGACTGTTATTATCATTACTCATAATCTAGCAATTTGCCCGATGGGGGATTTAGTCTGCCATGTTAAAAATGGAAAAGTCATCTCTATGGAAAAGAATGATCATCCTAAGGATATAACGGAGATAGAGTGGTAATGGCGAAAAAGGTATTTCATAAAAATGTACTTCGCTTAATCAAGTCGACAAAAGGTCGATTCTTTTCACTTTCCGCAATTGTATCGATTGGTGTTGCGTTTTTTATTGGTGTCAGTGCCAGTGCGCCTATGATGGCTGCTAGTGTAGATTACTATGATGATAGTTATGACTTAAAGGATTTTACTATCTACTCAAATTATGGATTCAAAGAGGATGATATAGCTGCCTTAAATAAGGTGGATTCTGTTAGTACAGTTGAGCCAGGTTACTTTGTGGATGAGATTGCGACAAGTGGCGAAGGATCACAACTTGTACGTATACACTCTTATGATTCAACACATACAATTAATCGCTTCAAGCTTGTAGAAGGACGTATGCCGCAAAATGACCATGAGGTTGTTGCGGAGCGTAGTGGAAATATTAAATCTGGTTTTGAAGTAGGGGATACAGTAAAACTTTCGCTTCCTGATGGTTCTAGAAGTGTTATTTTACCAGTGCAAGAAGTAACTGTAGTCGGTGTAATTGATACCCCTCTATATCTCAACATGTCTAAAGAAACAAGTACTTTAGATAACTTACCAATTAATTCATATCTCTATATTCCTTCTTCTGCATTTGATTCTTCGAATTATTTAGAGCTAAATATATTAACGAAAGATGGTAAAACATTATCTTCATTTTCAGATTCGTATGAGACTTATATCAAAGAAGTAAAACAGAAGATTGAAGCACTTGCGACAACACAACAAACAGCAACTGCACGTAAGATTAAAGAAGATGCAACGCATGAATATAACGATGGTATGCAAAAGTACATCGATGGAACAAAGCAATACCAAGATGCACTCGATAGCTATCAAAAAGAAATTGCGGATGCGCAACAAAAACTATCTGAAAGTAGAGTGGATGTCGCAGCTGGGGAAGTAGAGATTGCTAATGCGAAAGAAAATCTCGTTAGTGCGCAAAATACTTTAAATACAGAAAAGGTTAACCAACAAGCAGAGCTTGATCATCAACAGGAAATCATCAACCAGAATCGTGCAACACTACAATCCAGTCAACAAACTTTAAATCATCAAAAGGCTACTCTAGAACAGAATGAAAACGATCTTACTACAGCCTTAGCTGCGATTCCGGATGCGATTACGTTATATCAAACAGAAATTCAATTTAGACAAGGAATCGCACATTATGGAATTAGTCCAACAACACCTGTATCACTTTTGACGATGTTTCGAGCTGATTTAAGACAGTTATGTGATGTAATGTTTCCAGAAGGTTATTCTGGAAAAACGATTGGGGATTTACAGAGTGCTTTAGATGACCGCTTACAACAAATCGATCAAAGCTTCTCATTAACTGCTTCCACAAAGGAAGATCGACTACTTGAATTACAGAACTTACAAACACAATATACAAATGACCTAGCAACTGTTCAGAATGCTTTGACAGTGACAATTCCTGCATCTCAACAACAAATTACGGATGGTTTAGTTGCGGTTGACCAAGGTCAACAACAACTTGATCAAGGACAGGCTACGTTAAATCAAAAGATTGCGGATGGTCAGGCTGAGATTGACGCAGGTTGGAATAAAGTATACGAAAACGAAAATAAATTAGCAGATGCTAGAGTGCAGATTGCGGAAGGAGAAGCACAATTAAATTCTGCAATTAAGGAAGGTACAAAAAAGTTAAATGATGCACTAGAAGAGTTGAATCTTTCGAAAGCAAAGTTAGCAGATGCGAAAAAGAAAATTGATGATTTAGCAGAAGGAAAATGGACAATACTGGATCGTAAATCGCATTATGCAAGTGTGACATTTAAGAATACAGTACAGCAAATGGAAGCTATTTCTCGTGTATTCCCTGCATTCTTTATCTTGGTTGCAGCTCTTGTATGTCTAACAACAATGACACGTCTTGTTGAAGAACAACGTAATGAAATTGGTACTTTGCGTGCACTAGGATATACAAAGTGGCAATGCACATCAAAGTATTTATTCTATGCAATCTCTGCAACCCTTATCGGTATTGTTGTGGGAAGTATACTAGGACTGAGTTCTTTCCCATTGATTATTTATCATGCATGGAGAATGATGTATATCCTTCCTCCAATCCGCTTTGTAGTACCCTCAGGCCTAATTAGCTTAACAGCGATGGTATTTATCTTTGCGATGAGTATTGCGACTTGGTTTGCATGTAAGGCAGATACACAGGATGTTCCATCACAACTGATGCGTCCAAAAGCTCCACCAATGGGTAAGAAGACATTCTTAGAGAATATACCTTTTGTTTGGAATCGTCTTAGTTTTACTGATAAAGTAACGATGCGTAATATCTTCCGTTATAAGAAACGGTTCTTTATGACGATTGTAGGTGTTGCAGGATGTACTGCACTCATGTTAATTGGATTTGGTATTCGTGATTCCATTTCAAATATGGTTGATATTAACTTTAAAGAAATTATCCAATACGATGGTATGGTAAGTTTTGAAGATGATGCAAGCGAACAAGTAAAAACGGAAGCTTTAAAAGAAATACAATCAACAGAGAATGTTACAGATGCGAAAGTTGGCTTCGTTTATACGACTAAGACGTATGATGATAAGGTTGATGAGACTGCTTCAGTACATATTTTTGATCCAAAAGAAATCAATCATGAGTTTAACTTGCGTACACGAATTTGCCATAAACCTATTTCACTATCTGATGATGGTGTTATCATCAATGAGAAATTAGCTGAAAATCTAGGTGTTCATGTTGGCAATAAGATTACCATCGAAGATGCAGATGGAAATCCACATGAGGTAAACGTCAGTGGTATCACAGAAATGTATGTCAATCATTTTGTCTTTATGAGTCGTCGGTATTACAAAGAAGTATTTGGTAAAGAAGCTGGTAGTAATATTATCTACCTATCTACGACAGGTGATGATGCGGCCCAAAAGTTACTAGCAAATGAGATTTCGACGATGCAAGGTGTTGAAGGTATTTCGTTGTATAGTGGACTACTTGATAACTTTAACTCCATGGTTAAAGGTTTAAATGGCATTATTTGGGTACTAATCGTATCGAGTATGTTACTGGCATTTGTTGTACTCAGTAATTTAATTACAGTCAATATCAGTGAACGACAACGTGAGATTGCGACCTTAAAGGTTCTTGGTTTTAGAAGGGCTGAGGTTAAGAAGTATATCTTTAAAGAAAACAATCTTCTTGCTGGAATTGGTGGTATTGTTGGAATTCCAGTGGGTATTGCATTACATCGTTATATTATGCGTACGGTAGAGATGGACTATTTGATGTTTGGAAGAAATATTGAATGGATGAGTTTCTTCTATGCATTTGTATTGACGATAGCATTTAGTGTAGTTGTAAATCGTATGATGACAAAGAGATTAAATGATATTCGTATGGTAGAGAGTCTAAAGAGTGTAGAATAATGAATTATACCTATATACTTGAATGTGAAGACCATACCTACTATACAGGTTGGACCAATGATTTAGAGAAAAGGTTTCAAGCCCACCTTAATGGGACAGGGGCTAAGTATACAAAGTCACATCGTCCTTTGCGCATTGCGTATTATGAAATGCATGCGACGAAGAAGGAAGCGATGCGAAGAGAGTGGAGGATCAAACAAATGACAAAGAAAGAAAAAGTACAGTTGATTAAAAGTCCATTAACAAATGTGGAACTATTTGATAAAGAGAAGTTAAAGAAGGCTAAGTTTAATCGTCAGTTGCATATCCTATATGCACCATCTAGTGGTAAGGTCATCATGGAGATGAATGATGTAGCTGCAGAGATGCTATGCAAGGATGAAAAATTTATTGAATTACCGGTTCAAAATAATGAAGATTGGGAAATACATGAGCCTGTTATTAACCGTCATGGTGATTCTTTCTCAGTTAATATTGCTAGTGATGACCATCCAATGGATGGTGACCATTATATTGCATTTGTGATTCTACAATATGAAAAGGGTTATCGTGTTGTGTATTTCGATAAGGGTGAAAAACCAGAAGTAAAGTTCTATCAAGATGAGCCAGTTATTGCAGTCTATGCATACTGTAATCAACATGGTCTTTGGTGCATTGAAGCATAATAAAGACATATTCAATTTACAGTGCGGCTGTGATACAATGTGAATGTTGAAAATTTGAAAAGTCGAGAACAGACAGAGGTTAGAAGAGAAATGGAAAAGTACAAGAAGAGCTGGGAATTTCATGGTCGTACATTGACAGTCGAAAACGGTGAAATTGCCAAACAAGCAGGAGGTTCTGTAGTTATTCGCTATGCGGATACAACAGTACTATCTACAGCAACAGCAAACAACCAAGCAAAGGATACAGATTTTTTCCCATTAACAGTTTTATATCAGGAAAAGATGTATGCTGCTGGTAAAATCCCTGGAGGATTTACACGTCGTGAAGGTAGACCAACAGAACATGCAACATTAACTGCACGTTTAATTGATAGACCAATTCGTCCTTTATTCGCGGAAGGTTTCCGTAATGAAGTACAAATCGTTAATACAGTATTATCATGCGATCCAGATGCTAGTTCTGAGATGGCATCCTTATTCGGTTCATCATTAGCACTATGTATTTCAGATATTCCGTTTAACGGACCTGTAGCTGGTGTAATGGTTGCTCGTGTTGATGGCGAATATATCATTAACCCAAGCGTTGAACAGGAAAAGAATTCTGATTTAAAGGTAACAGTTGCTGGTACAAAGAACGCCATCAACATGGTTGAAGCAGGCGCTAAGGAAGTATCAGAAGAAGATATGCTTAAGGCCTTGATGGTTGGTCATGACGCAATTAAGGAATTATGCGCAATTCAGGAAGAAGTTATCGCTGCCTGTGCGAAGGAAAAGATGGAAGTTTCCTTATATGAAATCAACCCAATTGTTAAACAGTTGGTTGATGAAAAGGGTGCACAACGTATTCGTGAGGCAGTTTCTATCAAGGGTAAGCTTGAACGTTACGGCAAGATTGATGAATTGATTGCCGAAATGGAAGAAGAAGTTGCTAAGTTAGAATGGGAAGATGATAAGGCGCGTGAAAAGGCTGTTAAACAAGCACATGAATATGGTGTTGAAGTTGAAGCAGGTGAAGTACGTCGCTTAATCTCTGAAGAAAAGATTCGTCCAGATGGACGTGGATTAGATGAACTTCGTCCACTAGATTCACAGATTGATTTACTACCACGTGTACACGGCTCTGCGTTATTTACTCGTGGTGAAACACAGGTATTATCTGTTACAACATTAGGTCCATTGAGCGATGCACAATTGATTGATGACTTAACAACAGAAACTGAAAAGAGATTCATGCACCAATATAACTTCCCACCATTCTCCGTTGGTGAAGTTGGTCGTATGTCTTCTCCTGGTCGTCGTGAAATTGGTCACGGTGCTTTAGGTGAAAGAGCTCTCTTACAGGTATTACCTACAGCAGAAGAGTTCCCATACGCAATTCGTACCTGTGCAGAAGTATTAGAATCTAACGGTTCTTCTTCACAGGCAAGTATCTGTGCAGGTTCTATGTCATTAATGGCTGCTGGTGTTCCTATTAAGGCAATGGTAGCTGGTGTGGCTATGGGTCTGATTACAGTTGGAGATACATACTCTATCTTGACAGATATTCAGGGTATGGAAGACCACTATGGAGATATGGACTTTAAGGTAGCTGGTACACGTAATGGTATTACTGCTTTACAGATGGATATCAAGGTAACTGGTATTTCTGAAGAAATCCTACGCGAAGCTTTAGCACAAGCACACAAGGGTCGTATGGAAATCTTAGACAACATGGAAACAGCGATTGCTAAACCACGTGATCATGTATCAGAATGGGCTCCAAAGATGGCTCAAATGATGATTCCTGTAGATAAGATTCGTATCATTATCGGTAAGGGTGGCGAACAGATTGATAAGATTATCGCTGCATGTGATGGTATCAAGATTGATATCACAGATGATGGTAAGTGCGTATTCTATCACACAAGACAGGATATGATTGATAAGGCAATGCAGATTGTTGGCGACTTAATTCGTGAAGCGAAGGTTGGCGACATCTACGATGCGACGGTATCAGAAGTTCGTGAATCATTTGCCTTTGTAACATTGTTCCCAGGAACAGATGCATTACTCCACGTAAGTGAACTTGCTTGGACTCGTGTAGAAAAGATTCAGGATGCTCTACATGTAGGAGATACAATCAAGGTTAAGGTAACTGGTGTTGATGCGACTGGTAAGGTTAAGGTTTCTGCTAAGGAATGCTTAGAAAAGCCAGAAGGCTATGTAGAGCCAAAGAAGAACTTTAAACCACAAGGTAAACCAAATTTCCATGAAAAGCGTGAAGGTGCTAACGTGGAACGCAGAGTTTTCAAGAAAAAAGAAAACGCTGAATAATCAATAAAAGAAGGCGTACAGCCTTCTTTTTCGGAGGGAAAGTAACGATGCGTATGCGTAAAAAGAAATGGGCAGAGCCATGGATTGAAGAACACCGTGATTTTGTCTATCAAAACCCAGTAGAAAATAAAGGCAAGTGGAAAGAATTACTTCAACGCGACATATTACATTTAGAGATTGGTACAGGTAAAGGTGGATACCTCAACGGTATGGCAAAACTGTATCCAAATGAAGCGTGGGTAGGAATTGAAAAAGATATTAGTGCTGGTGCAGTCGCTGCACGTCATGCGGTAGAAGAGGAAAATCCACTGCTTGAAAATAAGCGATTTATTATTGCCAATGCGGAACAACTACAGGAGTGGTTTGCGACTGGAGAAGTGGATGTCATTCATTTAAACTTCTCTGATCCATGGCCAAAGAAAGGTAATCATAAACGTCGTCTTAGCAGTGCAAAGTTTTTAGAGATGTATCGTGATATTCTTACAGAAGATGGATATATCCGCATGAAGACAGACAACAAAGATCTATTTGAAGATTCAGTATTGTATTTCTTACAGAATGATTTTACACTCACAGAATTTTCTGTCGACTTTCGTCGCGTAGAACATGCGGAAGATGTCATTACAGAGTACGAAACTCGATTTATGGAACTTGGACAGCCAATATATCAACTTTGTGCCAAGCCATGCAGACATAAATAAACTGTGATACGATAATGCAAAGGAGGTAAAGTATGGCAAAGAAGATTTTACTAGTCCTATTATGTGTTCTATTAACTGGTTGTGTGCAATCTAGTCAATCCATGCAAGAAAGACTAGAACAACAGATTACAGCAGTTAGTGCTTTACCTATCCCTAGTGCAAGTCATCGCAAACCATTCTATACCTACTATACAGAACCATCGATTGGACATTATCGTTCAACCGAAACATCGAATGAATTTAGTTTTCAGTCTACAAAGTTTGTACTAAATCTAAACGTACAAGCAATCATGGATTCTTCCACGGATATTACACAATCCATTTATACCCAAGAGCCGATTGCCAAATATTCAGGAAACTTTCAAAATATGCTGGATGAAACAGTAGGTTATGTATGTGAAATCTATCAGGTAAATCAACATTATGCAGTATTCTTTACATCCACAGCAGTAAACTTATTTGGGGTTGCTCAAGTTGGAAATGCAGCAGAACTTGCAGGGAAAATGTACTCTATTGCACGTAGTGTAATTGTACGAAAAGATATTGTATTACAGGTATATACACATGAAAGTGCAATTGATTATGAAGGCGAAGCAATTAATCTGTATAAGGATATTGCACCAGAGGAAGGTACCTTACAGGAGTTAATTGATGATAAGACTCGTATCGATAATAAAAAAGATAGGAGTAAAACAACTGAGAATTGATGAAATCATACTTAAAACGCGTTATTTTATGATAATATATAACTTAACAAGGAAAGAGAAATAGAATAAAATACTATTGTATATAAGAAAGGATAGACCTTATGCTCAAGAAATTACAAAACTTATTATTTGAGGATGATGACGAATTTGTAGAAGACAACACTGAAGCAGAACAAGTTAATGCCTCTGCTCCAGTTACACCTGCTGTACAACCAGAAGCATCTTCATTACAGCAAACAGCAAAGATTCCAGTTATAACTGAGCAAGCACCTGAGATTCCAGCAGTACCTGCATTACCAGTTGAACCAGAAACAGTTGTTAAACCAGAACCTGTAAAATCATCCTCAGTATTTTTAGATAATGAACCAAAGAAGTCAACAATGATTAATCTTGATGATGAGGATAGCAAACCAGTTGAGAAGAAGCCAGCTGCTAAGCCTGAAGTAAAGCGTGAAGAAGTGAAGCCTTCTAAGGAATATCGCTTTAATCCAGTTATCAGTCCTATCTTCGGTATTGATGAAAAGGATTTGGATGCTGTAAAGACAACTACTTCTAAGCTCACTGAAAAGGAAAAGGCTAAGTTCGAAAAGAACGTGACACCTATTCTTTCACCAATGTATGGTATCGCTGTAGAAAAGCCAGTGAAACCAGCGATTAAGGTTGAAGAACCTGTAGCGGTAGCAGCTGTGAAGAAGAGTGAACCTGTAACGATTCCATCACCAACTGTTGAAGATGAGATTCCTGAATTCTCATTAGATGATATTCTCAGCACACGTGATCAAGAACCACAGCAGGAAGATGATGATTTGTTTGGAACAACAGCAACTTCTGAATTTGACTTTGGTAATGATGACCAATTATTCCCAAATCTAAGCTTTGGTGATTTGGAAAGAGAAACTGCTGAAGATAGCACAACAATTATCTCTCGTTCAAGTTTGAACGATCATAGTTCACGTAAATAAATAGTTTATCAAAACGGTCGTTAACGTTTGAAAGAGATTCGCTTTCGATGTCGACCGTTTGTTTTTTGGAGGTCTTATGGAAAGATATACATTAGATTTTAATAAGCCAATACATATTTTCTTTATTGGTATTGGTGGTATCAGTATGAGTGGTCTAGCAAAAGTGTTGGCAGATCGTGGCTTTCAGGTGAGTGGATCTGATAACCAAGAAACAGAACTAACAAAGATGTTAGAACAACATGGTGCTAAGGTTTACTACGGTGGTCAAAAGGCTGAGAATATCACAGATGATATTGATGTAGTTGTATATACTGCTGCGATTCATCTAGATAATCCTGAATATATTGCCAGCGTTGATAAGAAGATCCCAATGATGACACGTGCAGAATTACTTGGTGAACTCATGGAGAATTACAAGAATAGTATCGCTGTTAGTGGTACACATGGCAAAACAACTACTACATCAATGTTAAGTTACATCTTAATGGCAGCCAATACCGATCCAACAATCAGTTTGGGTGGTATGCTTGCACATATCGGTGGAAATATTCGTGTTGGTAGAGGTCAAACATTCTTAACAGAAGCATGTGAATATACAAATAGCTTTTTAGAATTAAAGCCACAGGTAGGTATCATTCTAAATGTAGAAGCTGATCACTTGGACTTCTTTAAGGATTTAGATGATATTCGTTTATCCTTTAGAAAGTTTGTGGCTGGTATCAAAGAAGGTGGAACACTCGTCATTAATCATAGTATTCATAATAAAGAATATATTGTTGGTGATTTTAAGGGTACAGTCATTAGCTTTGGTC
>CALHUY010000054.1 GCA_938039295.1 uncultured Solobacterium sp. | reverse complement strand
CATCTATACAAGATGTATTAGAAGCTAGTGGTGGCGGCTCCCCAAAGATTGTCACCGCACGCTCATCTAGGCCAATACAAGTAATTATTGAACTGCTTCAAAAATCTATCTAAAACTTAAAAAAGAGAAGTTATACTTTCTAACTTCTCTTTCGCATTTATTTTTCTAATGATGCAACAATCGCATCTGCTAACTTTTCAATTTCAGCTAAGCTATCTTCCTTTACTGCAGACTTGACAGTAACCTTTGGTTCTAGAATCACCGTATTCTTCCAAGTAGAAATTTGTTTTTCCATAAGAAGTTTCGCAGTTGGAACCCATGAACCATTTTCAATTAAGCCAACCGTACGATTCGCAAGACTATGATTCTTAATCTCTGATAATAAGTGCTGTACAGTATCAAATACTTCTGCATTATAAGAAGCTGCCGCAAATACAAGTGTAGAGTATTGGAACGCTGTCGATAACATGATTGATAAATCCGTCTTGGATGTATCAAATACTTTCACATTCTTAACGCCCTTTTCCGCCAGCTGCATCGCGAGGATATCTGCTGCGTTAGCTGTATTGTTATAGACAGAACCGTAGAATATCGCAACCGAGTTTACTTCATAGCTATAAGAAGTCCACTTTTCATAAAGACTGATAATTTTATCAAAATCCTTACGCCAAATATGCGCATGTAAAGGACAGATCATTTTGATCTCTAGATTGCTAACTTTCTTTAATACTGCAGATGCCTGCATACCATATTTGCCAACGATACAGGTATAGTAGCGTCTACATTCATCCTTCCAATCGTGTTCCCAATCAACCTCATCCGCAAATACATTACCGCTCATTGCACCAAAGCAACCAAAAATATCTGCACTAAATAATACCTTTGCAGTTTCATCATAAGTCACAATGACTTCTGGCCAATGTACCATTGGGGCAGTCATAAATTTTAAGTTATGCTTACCAAGGCTCAATGTGTCATTTTCTTTTACGACGATGGAACGACTATCTGTTTCAAAACGGTAGAACTGATTCATCATTCTGAAAGCTTGCAAAGAACCAATTAATTTCATATTTGGATACATTTGAACAAGCTGTGGAATAATCGCACAATGGTCAGGTTCCATATGGTTAACAATCATATAGTCCAAGGTTCTGCCCTGTAAAGCATATTCCAAGTTATCAAAGAATTGTTGCGCTACATTATAATCAATTCCATCTACTAGACATGTTTTTTCATCTAGAATTAAGTAGTTATTGTATGACATTCCTGCAGGAACACTATACGTATTTTCAAACTTTTCAAGGCGTCTATCAGAGGCACCTAACCAATAAATATCATCATGAATCTTTCTAACGTTATACATAATATTTTCTCCCGACCATTAGTATATAACTTTTATAATCAAAATTGTGAAAATACTATCTCATAAAAAAGGTACAGATTAGTCTGTACCTAGTTTATTTTGCACGAAATCCTGCGATACCAAAGGCCCCAGGTCCACCATGTGTTGTTATAACACCACCACACTCTGACCAACGAACCTTTTCAATACCCTGGTTATGAAGATATTCTTCTACTTCTGGTTTCATTCCTTCTTCAAAACCAACTGTAGTACAGCACCATACTTCATCCTTTGCAATTGCGTTATTAACAAGGAAGTCATCCATCATCTTATAGATGACACGATTCATTTTGCCTCGATAATTCTTACCAGCAACTAGTCGTCCATCCTTAGCTTCAATACATGGATGTAAGAGTAAAACCCCTGCCAATAAAGCTTTTGCATTGCTGACTCTTCCACCCGCAACCAAGAACGCTAATGTCTTAGGAATAAATGACATATGACCTCTAGCAATTAAATCATTAGCAGCACGTACTGCCTCATCAATACCCCATTCAGGATGTTCACGTAATAATTCAGCCATACGAACTAATACTTGACCCTGTCCGATAGAATATAACTTTGTATCGATTGCTGTGATGTAATCACGATTCTCCATTGCAATCTGAGCACAACCATACGCACAAGTTGTTACAGAAGAATATGCAAGATATAAGATATGTGCTTCTGGATGCTCTTCGTGAATACGATCAAAGATATAATCAAAATCCACAATAGTAGAACCACTCGTCTTTGGAATCTTTAAATTCTTCTCAAAATAATCAATGATATTCGATGCCGGGAAAGTACCATCATCTTTTGTTTCACCATCAAAAGTAACGTGCATTGGTACAATATAAATACCCTCTTTTTCAGCTATCTCCTTTGGAATATCTGCGCCTGATTCGGCTACTAGTACAACTTTCATTAAGCCGTTCTCCTTTATTAACCATATATATCATACCAAACAATCCATATAGAGTGTATTGATATGAAATTATTTAGTTATATTTCATCGTAGATTTTGCGTCACTCAACATTGACTCTAGACGGTTTAATTCGTCCTCGAGCATTTGTTTCCCTACATCTGTGATAAGATACCATTTCTTACGATTTTCTTCTCTAGTCTTTTTAATAATTTCGTTATCCTCAAACTTTTGCAATATCGCATACAAAGTACCTGGTCCAATGGAAACTCTACCATTTGAGATTACACTTACCATAGCCATGATATCAATACCACATACTTCTTTCTGCAAGCATAGGAGAATATAGAACATCGGTTCTGTTAATGTTTGAAACTGTGCACGTGCCATATCATTTCACTATCTTTCCGATAACTGTATCTATCTGTTGTTGAGTTAACTCTTGTGAATACCTAAGTTCAATCAACTCATTTTCACAGTCAACAACATACACATAGTCATCAAATTCCTTATAAACAATCGCTGATTTTTGTTTCCAAAGTTCGTTGATATCTGTTGCCTTCATACCTGAAGATAAGTATAAATATTGTTTATGAATCAACCAAGGAGAAGATGAATGATAAATCGTATACGATAGAACTTCTTGTGCTTCATCTCCTTGTGCGATTATGTACTCCGTCCATTCCACAAATAGACCCTTCTGCTCTATAAAATCTCCATGTGTAATCGTTTGATTATTGACATCAATATCAACAAGTTGTAATGGAAAATCATCTGTTGATGCTGCCTTAAGATTAGCCTGCTTCTGTCCATAAAACACCATCATGATTACATAGAATATAAACATCGTAATTCCCATAATCGCCATATAACCAGATGAGCCATATTTCCTACAAAAGAATTTTTGCAAGCAGAAAAACACACAATAAACAACAACACCAATCAATGGACTTATCAAAAGGCCACAATAAGATTTTAAAAATAGAGTAGAAATAACAATCGTAAATACGAAATAAAAAAGTGATCTTGGTTGAAAATACATTTGTTTTTTATTTGGATTCCCTAAATATAATTCACCTGTACTTTCATATTTACTACGCAATAATTGATATATTTTCTTATCGTGAAAGTACAGAAAAAATGGTGAAAGTATGAAAAGAAACCAACCGAGTTCAATTGTAAGATTTCTGTATTCCAGTAGTTCAAAAATATTAGGATTAAGTAAAACTGAGTTAATAATATAAATACCCAACAAAGGTAATACTATTCGAGCAAATTTTAAATCATATTTCCTTACCGCAAACGCATTATCAAGTTTTTCTTCTTTTGTTGCGATATCTATAGCATCTTCTTTCACTTTATAGAAAATAATCCAACGCTGATAGGCGTCAATATATTGCCACCCAGCCTCTTTACAATAACCCAAAAAGTCCTCAGAATTTGGATTTAAACCTTGATCTTCCTCTTGTTGCTCGTTAAAGACATACGCATCATACGTAATATCTTTTGGTTCTCCTTTTTCAAATTTTAGTCCAAACCCAAATCCTTTAAAATGGTATCCCTGTAATGACATTTCATGAAGATAACTAGCAAATACATCTGATTCAAAATAATTATAATAGACAAACTTATGAATCATATTCCCTCCACTAATATCGAGTATCGATATTCATCTACCCAAAATATAATATCGAGTATCGATATTGTCAAGTAAAATAAAATCACCCCTAAGCAGAGATGATTTCATCTAATGTAATATCATGTGATTCAACATCTATTTGATCAACTTCTTGTTCCTGAAATGCAACACCAATTTTATTTATACAATTACTAAGAACTGAATCATAATATCCTTTTCCATAGCCTGTACGATGATTCTTTGAGTCGTAGCTACTTAATGGAACAATCATCATGTCTATCCTTTGAACTAAAATCATTTCCGTTACATTTGGTTCTAATAAGCCAAATGGTGCTGGTACTAAGTCATGATTGGATTTAATTTTATAAAATTGTAAAGTATTTTCCACTACTTTTGGAACACATACTGTAATATTATTCGCAAAACAATATTCAAGAATTTCCGATGTATCTAATTCATCTTTGACAGAAACGTAACATCCTACAATCATGCCTGCATGTATCCTAGAAATCACTTCTTTACATACTTTATGACTTTTCTCACTACGTTTTTTCAAAGACAAGAAAGCACGTGCTTGTAATCCTTTCGCACGTGCAATGATTTTATCCAACGGATCCACTCATATCCAGTTTCATCAACTGGTTCAATTCTACTGCGTATTCCATCGGTAATTCTCTTGTAAACGGCTCTAGGAATCCCATGACAATCATTTCTGTTGCTTGTTCTTCGCTTAAACCACGTGACATCAAATAGAATAATTGATCTTCAGAAATCTTGGAAACTTTCGCTTCGTGTTCGATTGTAGAAGAGTTATTCATATTTGAGTTTGTAGGAATCGTATCACTCTTAGAAATATTGTCTAAAATCAATGTATCACATTCAATGTGGGCCTTTGAGTTTCTCGCAGCTGGTGTAAAGTGTACTTCATCACGGAAGTTTGTTACACCACCATTACGTGATACTGATTTAGAAATAATAGAGGAACGTGTATTAGGAGCAGCGTGAATCATCTTAGAACCTGTATCCTGGAACTGACCCTTTGAACCTACACCAATTGAGATACAAAGACCAGTTGCACCTTCACCTGCAAGAATGCATGATGGATACTTCATAGAGATTCTAGAACCGATATTACCATCAATCCATTCCATTGTTCCACCTGCATCAACTCTTGCACGCTTTGTTACTAAGTTTAAGATATTACCTGACCAGTTTTGTACAGATGAATAACGACACTTCGCATTCTTACCTACATACACTTCAACAACTGCCGCATGTAAGGAGTCTTTGGAGTATTGTGGTGCTGTACAACCTTCTACATAGGAACATTCAGCACCATCATCAACGATGATGATTGTTCTCTCAAACTGACCCATGGATTCAGAGTTGATACGGAAATAGGACTGTAATGGTTTTTCTAACTTAACACCCTTAGGTACATAGATAAAACTACCACCAGACCATACTGCACTATTTAATGCAGATAGCTTGTTATCACCAGCACTTACAATCTTTCCAAAGTATTGCTTAAAAATCTCTGGATGTTCCTTTAATGCGGAGTCGATATCCAAGAAGATAACACCCTTCTCTTCAACTTCCTTAAGCATATTGTGATATACAGCTTC
The DNA here is from genome assembly GCA_938039295.1 of uncultured Solobacterium sp. Classification (GTDB taxonomy): domain Bacteria; phylum Bacillota_I; class Bacilli_A; order Erysipelotrichales; family Erysipelotrichaceae; genus Bulleidia. The sequence continues at coordinate 5,568 of CALHUY010000054.1, read as the reverse complement.
TGATTCATATTGTGTAGTGACACCTGCCAAGAACTTACGTTCTGCTTCAGGAATACCTAATTTTTCAAATGTATTCTTTACTTCTTCAGGAACTTCTTCCCAACTCTTTTCTGTTTCTTGAGAGACCTTACGATAGTATGTAAAATCTTGGAAATCAATTTCACTTAAATCTGGTCCCCACTTTGGCATAGGCTTCTTCATAAAGATGTTATAAGCCTCTACACGCTTTTCAGTCATCCATTCAGGTTCATGCTTGTATGCTGAAATCTGTCTTACAACTTCTTCTGAAATACCTTTACCAGTATCTATGATGGACTTAACGTCATCATGGAAACCATATTTATAATCATCCTGGGAAGAAAGAACTGCTTCATCTTCTGAAGTTAGCTTGAACTGTTCGCTCATTTCTTGCCCTCACTTTCATCAATCATTTGTTCAATCGCATCCCAACCAATAGTTGCACATTTAATACGATTTGCTTGTTTATAAACATTCTTCAACGCAACTGCTTCTTGTAAAAGTTCTGGATCGTATGGCTGCTCGTTAATCATCGCAAAATAATTCTGAATGATTACACGTGCCTCTTCCAATGTCTTTCCCTTTAACAAGTCAGTCATCATTGAAGTACTCGCTGTTGAAATTGTACAAGCAACACCTTCAAAGCGAATATCCTGAATTACACCATCCTTGATATCAGACTGCACCGTAATATCGTCAATACAGCTATCTGAAGCCATATGAACAGATAAGTAACGATCGTCTTTTACCAATTTATGATTATGTGGATATTGATAATGATCCATGATTAACTCACGGAGTATCTGTGGATCATTAATAAAACTTTCTACTTCACTCATTGTTTGTACTCCTTTAGAAGAAGATGCCTACTGCATTTTCTAAACTAATATTTTTCGCAACCTCAATAAAACGATCTACTTCTTCTTTTGTATTGTAAAAATATAACGATGCACGAATTGTTTGATCCGTACCAATTACTTCATGTAACACCTTAGCACAGTGATTACCAGAACGTACCGCAATATGATTCGCACCTAAGTAACCTGCCGCATCCTGTGCAAATACTCCTTTAGCATTAAATGTGATAGGTCCAGAAGTATTATTTGGGTTATAGAATTCGATGTTGTCTAATTCTTTTAACTTTTCTGCAAAGTACGCACGTAGTTCTTTTTCATATGCACTGATATTTTCCATACCAATAGACATTAAATATTCTGCCGCAGCACCTAAGCCGATAACACCTTCAATGTTTGGTGTACCCGCTTCAAACTTAATAGGTGCATTCTTTAAAATGACATCTGCCTCTGAAGTAAAGCGTGCGTTCATACCACCACCAAGTAATAATGGTTCCATACGGTCTAGTAATTCATACTTACCATAGAGTACACCTACACCATCTGGTCCACACATCTTATGGGATGAAAAACCTAAGAAATCAACATCTAACGCTTTAACATCAATTGGATGATGCGGAACACTCTGTGCTCCATCCACAACCATTAACGCACCTACTTCGTGTGCGAGTGTTGTCATCTGTTGAATTGGTTGTAAGGCACCCATTACATTTGTAACATGTGCTAAAGTAACAACCTTAACCTGAGAGTTTAACAACTTCTTATATTCATCCATAATAACCACGCCATGGTTATCTACTGGAATATATTGAATCTCTATACCAAGTTCTTTTTCTAAACGATACCAAGGTAAAAGATTACTAGCATGTTCATTGAGTGTTGTAAGAATCACATCACCCTTTTTTAACCAACCCTTACCTAGACCATAGGCAATCTGGTTTAATGTCGCTGTAATATTTGCAGTGAATGCGACCTCACGAGGTTGGCAATTGATAAATCTTGCAATAATCTTACGTGTATTGTCATACGCACGATCTGCTTTGATTGCTGTCTCATAATCACCACGTTCTACATTTGATGTAAAGTGACAGTAGAAATTACAGATTGCATCAATTACAGCCTTTGGTTTATATGTTGTCGCACCATTATCTAAATAGATTAACTCCGGATGATTTACTATCATCGGAAAATCTTGACGAATCTTTTCTACATCAATCATAAGTTCGCTAGCTTCGCCTCCATTTCTGCACGAAGCTCCTGTTGAAGAGTTTCATTACTTAAAAATTGTGTAATTGGATACATGTAACCAGAACTAATCAATGATGTACATTGACGTTGATCTAAACCACGTGATTGTAGATAGTACAACTGTTCACGGTCAATTCTACCAATTGTTAAAGCATGGCTAGCCTGAACATCATTTTCATCAATCAATAGTTCAGGAATCACAGTGGAACTTTGTCCATCATCAAAGCACATTACACGTGACTTCTGATGGCTTTCTGAACGAGAAGCACCTTTTACAATCTTACCAATCGCATCAATAAATAACTTACCACCCTTTAATACAACAGCGAAGTTATCAATATTCGCTAATGTATGTTGAGCAAAGTTGACAACATTCTGTTTGTAATTCTTATCAGATGCTACAAGTGATGAAGAAACTAAATGACCATATGCACCAGGCTCTCTTAAAGCCATGTATGTATTACGCTTTACTGGGTATGGATTCACTTCACAATGAGCAACCTCAACATTTGCATTACGTAATACTTCATGTGATTCATCAATCTCGATCATATGTTCATTGTCATTCCAGAACAGATATTTAACTTGTGCATCAGCGTAAGCAAATGTACGAATACGTAATTTACCGCAGTTTTTGATACGTACAAATACTTCATATTCACCCGCATCTGCACTAAAAGTTAATTCAATATCACGCTCAGTATCAATTTCAAATTGACTGAAAGCATCACGTAATTGAATATCTGTATCTACATGAATCATTTCCATTACTTTTTAGCCTCTGCTTCTGCGGCAGTGCGAACGGCACAACTTCCAATCGTATTTGCTGGACGACGAGCAACCTTCTTTTCGTGAGGTGCTTCAATACCATACTCAGCATAAATCCAATCATAACCTTCTGTATCAATCTTACGCGCTAATTGACCATCACCTTCAAGTACAATTTTTCCATCAACTAATACGTGTGTATATTGAGGTTCAATTAATTCGAAGAAACGATCATAGTGAGAAACAATCATTAATGACATGCCTGTTTCTGCACGTAGATTGTTGATAGCATTTGCTACGATATGCATCGCATCAACGTCTAGACCTGAGTCAATTTCATCTAACATTGATAAGGATGGACGTAACATCTCCATCTGCACAATTTCATTTCTCTTCTTTTCCCCACCAGAGAATCCTTCATTTAAGAAGCGGTGGGCAAGATCTTCTTTCATCTGTAAGTCTTGGATAGTTTTTTCCATAGACTTAATAAATGTAAATAATGGAACTGGAGACTCACGACGTACATTCATTGCTGCACGTAAAAAGTCACTGTTTGTAACACCTGGAATTTCTTGAGGATACTGCATTGCTAGGAATAAACCAGCAACACTTCTTTCATTTACAGGCATCGCCAATACATCTTTTCCATCATATGTAATAGAACCCTTTGTAACAGTATATACAGGATTACCCATAATTGCTGCGAGCAAGGTTGATTTACCATTACCATTTGGTCCCATTAAGGCATGAACCTCATTTTCTCCTATTGTGAGGTTAACACCCTTTAAAATTTCTTTATCCTCCACTGATACGTGGAGATCTCTAATCTCTAAAGTTTTCACACAATCACCTTCATTCCGCTACTTATTGTAACATCTTCCAGCAAATTCTTGGGATTATACTATCTCACTTGTGAAAATTTCTTATATTGTGATTCTTCACACAAAGTTCAGTGAATGAAAATTGCATTTACATCGCTTTTACACTATAATAAATAAGCGTTTTTACGTATAAAAATTTAGGAGGTATTATGGGCAAATTCTTGAAAAAGAACTGGTTTGTAATGTTAGTGGTAGCAATCTTCCTTGCTATCAGTGTGTATTACATTTACGATACAAACAAAGGAAAATTAAAAGGTAAACAAACAAATGGAGAAGATGTCGTTTATTCTATTGATGATAACGATACAACTGCTTCCGAATTCTATGAAACATTATTTAAAACAAATGGTTCAAATGCTCAATTGACATTATTCAAACGTGCAGTAGCCGATGCTAGTATTTCTACAACAAATGAAATCAAAGACGCTGCTGCTAAGCAAGCTGAATCTATTATCGCTAACTATAAGAATTCTTATGGTGCAAACTATGAAGCTAAGTTACTCACAGATATGGCATCAACTGGTTATACAGATTTAGAAGAATACTTAATTCAACAACAGAAAGTAAACCAGTTAACAGCTGAATACGCAAAAGAACATTTCGATGAACTAAAGATTCGTCAAGTATCTTACATCTTGATTAAGTTCACAGATAGAAACAATCCTACTGCTGAACCTACAGAAGATGAAGCAGCTAGAATGAAAGCTGTCGATGATGAATTAGCAGCTGGTGATGATTTCGCTACAGTCGCTTCCAAGCACAGTGAAGATACATCAACATCTGTTAACGGTGGTGTATTAGGTGTTATCGATAAGAACACATCCACGTTGGATGCTGCCTTCTTAGAAGCTTCCCTTGCCCTCAATGAAGGTGAAGTAAGTAAGTGGGTACGTTCTTCAAACTTTGGTTACTTCAGAATTATTGCTAACGCTACAACACAAGCTAAGTTAGAAGAAGTTGCTGGAGATAACCCATACTTAACATTAGTTCAAAACTACGATACAACTCTTTCAAACCAAGCTCTTTGGGCTAAGGCTCAAGAATTAGGTATTGATTTCAAGGGTAATACAGAACTTGAAAACTCTATCAAGAAAGCTATGGGTATCGATACAGAAAGTGAGGAAACAAAATAATGACAAAGTTTAAGAAACTTACTGCCGTTGTTTGTACTGCCATCCTCTTATCTGGATTAGCTGGATGTTCTGATGCAGTTGCAAAATTAAAAGATAGTAATGAAGTACTCTTCTCTATCGGTAAGAAGAATATTACTAAAGGTGATGTATTCACATTAATGAAGCAAAATGCTGGTGCTACTACTACTGTTAACGAAGCAAGTAAAGCAATCGCTGTAGCAGAGATTGAAGTTACAGAAAAGATGGAAAAAGAAGCACAAGCAAGCCTTGCAAACTACAAGTCACTGTATGGTGATAAATTTGCTTCCTATTTAAAGAACAATAACTTAGATGAAGATTCATACCTTAAGGAATACCTTATCCCTGCTCTTCAGGCTAAGGAATTAACAAAGAAGTATATCGACGAGAACTTTGATTCTTTAGTAGATACATACAAGCCAGTTAAGGCTACAATCTTAACATTTGAAGCACAGGCAGATGCAGATGCAGCATTAGCTGATTTAAAAGGTGGAAATACCGATTTCGCTGCAGTATCATCTGCACACAACGGAACAGGTACACCTGTATCACAGATTTACACAACTGAATCATCTGACTTAGATGCATTAGTGCGTACAATCATCACTTCAAACTCACCAAGTGATCCTTGGACAGAGTCACCTGCTA
>CALHUY010000053.1 GCA_938039295.1 uncultured Solobacterium sp. | reverse complement strand
GGTGTTGTAAGTGATGAGGCTTCTGTAATGTATTGATCTAGATATCCTGGATGGAATACCTTCATATGATAGCCATCTTCTTTTGCTTCTAACATCTGTAGAAACGATTAAAAGTTTTCCTGCATTATAGATTTCTTTGTTTTCTTTTTGTGGTAAATAGTACAAAACTGGTCTTGTATTTGTTTTACTCAAACGTTCTTCTTTTACTAACTCATTCAGTATTGTTGAGATATTTGATCTTTGAAGTCCAAAATGCTGTGCAATCACATTAGTATTGATACCTTGCTTGCACGCTTCATTTGTCATTAGTTCTTTCTGTATATATTCAAAAACACTATCTTTGGTCGTTTTCATATCGTATACTCCACTATCATTTTCTATCTGGATTATACGATATTATACACTGAATTGATACACTATATTATAGTGTATAAAAAATCGAAATCCAATTTTGAATTCCGACTTTTTGATTAATGTAATTTTAGCGCTTTTTCCATTGCACGTTTCGCATCGCGTAATTTCTCTGTTTCACGCTTATCGTAGAGATCTTTACCCTTTGCTAATGCAATTTCGAGTTTGGCTTTTCCATCCTTCAAGTACATGCGTACAGGAATTAGAGTATAACCTTTTAACTTTACTTTTTGATGTAAACGGAAGATCTCTAACTTATGTAATAGTAGCTTTCGATCACGTGTTTCATCAACGTTAAAGATATTTCCATACTTGTAAGGAGAGATATGCATTCCCTTAATCCAAGCTTCACCACGATAAATTGAAATATAGGAATCTTGGAATTGAATCTTTCCCTGTCTAACTGATTTTATTTCTGTACCTGTCAACACAATACCACACTCGAACTTCTCCTCAAGGAAGTAGTCGTGTGAAGCACGTCTATTTAGGGCTACTGTCTTTTCATGTGTCTTTTCTGCCATGCGTCATCTTCCTTCCGGTTGATTTTCCTTTAAAGAATGGTTTTTTATCACCTTGTTTTGCATGTGCTGGTTTAGAGCCACCAAATTTACCACGTCGATCTGACGAGAATGGTTTTCTTTCCTTCTTGTCCCCAAACTTCTTATCGCCAAATTTCTTGTCTGGATTCTTCTTATCAGAGAACTTTCTGTCAGAGAATTTCTTATCTCCGAATTTTTTATCTTCTCTTGGCTTACGTGTTTGAGTAGCACGATGCTCTCCTGAGAAACGATCACGTCCTGATGTAAATCTAGAAGGTTTCTTTGCGATTGCAAAATCAACAGTACCTGCATCTTTATTCGCATCAACAACTGTTACCTTTATAGGCATACCGATACGATATGTCTTCTTACGTCTTTGACCTACAAGTTCAAAACGATCCTTATTAAACTCATAATAGTCATCATCTAAATCTGCAACGCGAATCATACCTTCTACAGTATTCTCTAGTTTTACATACATTCCAAAACTTGTAATACTTGAAATAATACCAGGGTATGTCTTACCAATTCTTTCATGCATGTATTCAGCAATCTTCATATCTTCACATGCGTATTCCGCATCTTGACTGTTTCTTTCACGAATGCTCGCATGTTCAGCTTGTTCTTTACATTTTTCTAAATCAATTGCACGTTGTTCTAAGTTATCATTTGCTTGGAAACAATACTTACGTAACATGCGATGTACAATCAAGTCTGGATAACGACGAATTGGTGATGTGAAGTGTAGATACTCATCCTCCGCAAGACCAAAGTGTCCTACGCAAGAAGCATCATATCTTGCCTTCTGCATGCATCTTAGTAACATAGTACTTAATACTGGATATTCAGGGATATCATGTACTGATGCTAAGTATCTCTGTAATTCATTTGGATAAATTGCTGTTTTACCTAATACCAGTTTATGTCCCATACCTTCTGAGATACGAACAAATTCTTTCATCTTCTTTGCAGTTGGAGCCTCGTGAATACGATAGATAGATGGTACATCTAACCACTTCATATAGTTAGCTACGGACACATTGGCCGCAATCATACAGTCTTCTATGATTCTTTCCGCATGACCACTTATGCGTGCATGTACATCAATTGGATGACCATTCTCATTAACTTCCACAACTGTTTCTGTACCATCAAAGTCAATAGCACCTTTCGCTGTACGACTTGCACGAATTGCATCAGCACAATCTCTTAAATCAAAGAATAGATTTCCTAAATGCTTATATTCTTCCTGAAGTTTTTCATCACCATCAAGAATTCTATTTACATTTGCATATGTCATACGCTCTGTAGAGCGAATTACACTTGGATAAACCGAGTATTCTTCAATCTTACCGCTCTGATTCACATTCATCTGACATGTAATTGTTAGTCTTTCTACATATGGATTTAAGGAACAGATACCATTACTCAATTCGTGTGGCAACATTGGTACAACTCTATCTGTTACATAGGTTGAACAACCACGTGCAAAAGCTTCTTTATCTAAAGCACTATTCTCTGTTACATAGTGAGATACATCCGCAATAGATACTTTTAATACCCAACCGTTTTCAACAGGAGTTACACTTACGGCATCATCAAAATCCTTAGAATCATCACCATCAATTGTAACGATTGTTTCATTTGTTAAATCAACGCGCTCTTTCTTATCACTTTCCTGAATTTCTTGAGGAATTGTTTTAACCTCTTCCATAACAGCTTCAGGGAATTGTGGGTCAATATCATGGTCTAAAAGAATCGCAAGAATATCCACTCCTGGATCATCCTTATAACCAATGACACGTTCAACATATACAACAATTGCAGTACCATACTTCTGTATACGACAAAGAACCTTCATTCCCTCGACAGGAAGGAAATCTTGATCATATTTTACTGTAATTAATTTATCTTGAAGCTTTTCATCATCAGGAATAAACTTTAGTCTCTTTCCACGTGATAAGAATGTTCCAATCATGAAATCCTTTGCACGTGAAATAACTCTTAATACTTCACCATAAGTTTCCCAAGGCTTGCAGCGGACAAGTACAGTATCTCCATCTAGTGCAGTATTTTGATCAGTAGGATCAATCTTAATTGATTCCCTATCCTCACGGTCTACAAAACCAAGTCCTGAACGATTGATAGAAATTCTACCAGTTACTACACCCGCCTGTTTTTGTGTTAAATATTGGTTGTCATCTGCTCTAAATAATAGTAATTCTTTTTCTAATTCAGATAATGCTTGGCTCACTTTCACGAAGTCTGATGAAGATGTCATTCCGAGTGCACTTAAAATATCGTCCACTTTACGATTCTTCTTTGGATGATTTTCAATGTATTCTAATAGTTTCTCTTTTAAGTTTTCCATAATTCTTCTTTCTGTTATAGCTTATTCTAAGCAATATCTGATAATAACCAATATCTCTTCGTAAGAAAAAACCGGCTTTCACCGGTTACTTAATCACTCTTATCGCGATAACTAAAGCAAAAAATGCAATTCCAAGTACCAACGTTAGATTAGAAATGACCTTTTCAGACCCTCTTTCCTTCGTGTTGGCAAATAGATTTAAACCGCCATTTCCAGTAAATGCACTAGAAATACCGTCAGATTTTCCACCCTGTAATAGTGATAAAACAATCAGCAAAGCCGATACAATCATTAATATAGCGTTAAGCATCTAAAAAGCTCCTTTCGCTTGCCACAGTATTATAACACCGCTTTATATTGATGTCCAATACCACTTTACTTCTTCTCAGAATCCTCTTCTTCTGATTTAGAAGTTTCTTCATTTATAACCTCATCACCCTTAATAGGCTCTTCTGCAACTACAGTTTTCTCTTCCTGGATAGTTTCTTCAGGTTTTGATTCTTCATTATCAACTGAATGTTCATCTTTAATAGACTGTTCTTCCACTGTAACAGTCTCTTCTGCCTTTATAGACTCTTCAGGTGTTTTAATTTCTTCTTGTTTTACAGGCTGTGGTTCTGTCAGCTTTTTTGCTTCATGGCGCTTAATATAGACAACACCAAGAGTAATAATCGCAACTAAATATACTAGATATCCTATACCTACACCCTGACGGAACGCAGAGATTGGATTCCAAAGAATAAATGTAATCAGTGTTATAAGGATAGATTTCTCTAACTTCTGTGCATCTTTTGTAAGTACTCCATGAATCATAAATACACCAAGAGCTATCGTCGCTGACGCAATAAATGGTCGTGTACCGAATGCAGGTACTTCAATACGTCCATTACTCCAAAATCTCAAGAATAGTGAAAGAATTAATGCAACACTCGCTCCTGTTACAACCTTATCTAGTTTATATGCAGTCTGTAACTTTGCGATTAAACTACCTTCAAAACATGGTGTCGTATCAAATTCATCCTTTTTGAAAAATCTTAAATATACATATATTAGTAAGATAACCAAACTAATATCCGCTAGAATGCGAATAATATTGACCGTACCTAATAAATAAGAATATCCAGATCTAGGGATTGAGAAATTAACAATTCCAAATGATAACCATGAATAAAGATTCTCTACCACACCAGTACCAAAATCTAAAAGAGCTTCTGTCTTTTGTAAATTTTCAATTTGCTTTACAAGATGTCCAATTAAACTGAATAGCCATAACAAGTTAATAACTCTAAGTGTAATGAATACTTTCTCATTTTTCTTTAGTGTAAACACTATTTCAATGACTGATGAAATCAAGAATAGTGTTGCCATACTAGCCATTGCGTATAGATTTAGTTTCCCGAAGCTTGGTAATACAGCAATCTTAAAGAATGAAGCTAGAATGATTGCCAACTGACTGCATAATAACGCAAGGAATACTTTATTAATCAGAGTCTTCTCTTTTGTTAAATTACGAATGAAGTTTTCCATAATATCTCCCTTTTATATTCATTAAAACCACTATAAAGGCAGGAATGATTCACCTTATCTTTACAGTGGTTTTATTATACATCATTGTTGATTGCAAGAAAATTAATACATTATAAATTATTCAAGCATATTTCCTATATAAATACATGCATGTATATCAGAATTGTGGAAAGAAAATTCGCAATAACCTTGTAAAGTCAGGTAAATCACTCTTTCCATCTCTAATATTCAATGCCAGTTGAACGCTATCTGTGATAATACCATCTACATCTGATACCATAAACCGTATGATTGATCCAAAAGAATTTGCGGTCCAAACATCAACTTTCTTCCCTGCTTCATGTAGGTTATCAATTCTTTGTGTAGTAGCTAATTCTTCTTCTAAACCAACCGCATCTACTTCCATTGACTCGATTTCTCCATAGGCAATGAAGCAGAGATACTCTGTTTCTACATCCGGATAGGTTCGTTCTACTTGTGTAATCAGGTTAGCATTCAAACTGATTATGCGTACTTGATTAACCATATCTCTTTCTACAAGCATTTGATAGACATCATTTGCCATCTGCATACCTGCACTTTTGCCCTTTAATTCGATATAGAGTTTAATTTCATCCTTTGCAGTATTTAATATCTCTTCTAATGTTGCGATTCTCACCTGATGACCATCAGGGGCTGTAATTCTAAGTTTCTTAATCTCTTCTAACGTGAGCTCTTGTATTGTATGGGGATCATTACATAATCGTTTTAGCGTATTATCATGGAAGATGACATAATGACCATCTGCAGTTCTTTGAACATCTATTTCGGATGCAGTGGCACCAGCCTCTATCGCAGCACGAATTGACTCTACTGTGTTTTCTGTTGACAAATCTCCGCCACCACGATGTGCAATCACTTCTGTTGCATATTCCTTTGGGAATAATTCATCGAAAATCCTCGCACCAATATAACCTAATACCAGTGATGCCAAAAGACTTATCGATATAACAAAGCGGAAACTCTTTTGAAATAGAACAGGTGTTGTAAACTTTTCTTCTTGATACCCTGCAAGTGTACATTCATCATAGACACGAGTAATGCACATTGCTTGTGCCTGAATAAATATCATTGTGAATAAAAAGATAAAAATAAGACCCATAATCACTACCATAATAATCAAATAGTGATACCAGAATTTCGCTTTCATAATCCAATGTGATACATAGTACGGTATAACAATAATAGTCACTATCCCTACCACAAGTATCAATAAGAACATCCCAAAGAATTTTAAGTACGACAAAATAACACTTTTCCAGTTCTTAAAAAATAAACTTCTTGATTCGTGCATGGATGTAGCTAGTGAATAGTTATCGAAAAGAACTCCATGGAAAGTAAATATATGAATGATTCCAACAAAGTCTAAAAGTAATACTAAAATAACATATGCAAGCATATATGTATTATTTGAACGTATGACAGAATAAATAAACTGTGGTACTGCATGTTTTGTTAGATGTAATCCTATCATTGCGGTATTCAGTGGAATAATAACCGCAAAATACATTCCAACTAGACAGCCTCTAAAGTTAATAAACTTTCGAGATATACGAACCGCAGTAGAGATGATTTCCTTCATCTTTTTCTTTTGATTATATAGAATATTGCGACTTAATAAAATCAGTATGATTATATCAAGTGCCATATATATCGTAAATAATATTGATAAAGCAATTAAAACAGCCCAACCATACCAACTACGAAGTAATGATGGAAGTTCCCCACTACTTACAGAGTAGATACCCGTTAGGTTCATGATAGAACCAAGAATTCCTTCCGCAAAGGAAACCATCATAAACAGAATGATTTTTGCAGGAATCTGATAATACAAAATTTCTGGTAACCCATGCCAATAATAGCGTAATGAAAATACTCTATCTTGTTTTGGTAACTTCTTGGTTGTTTTCATACCTATTATTTAACCACATAATTACTCCATTGGCACATGTATTCTCTATCATAAAAGGAAGTATCCGTAGATACTTCCGAATTTAAATCATTTTGTTCTTTATTGTTCACAAGCTAAATCAAATAGAACATTTGCGTAAATTGCACAAGCAAGAATCATTGTTTCAATTTCAAATCCTTCATCTGCTTCATGTTCAGCACCTACCCATGACGCATATTCACGTGTTGGGAAGATTGGGCCAAATGCCGCAAAATTATCAAAACTACGCGCATATGTACCACCACCGATACGTAGAGGAGGTGTATAAGTATCACCACTGAATGCACGATAGTGCTTTAAGCATGTTTGAATTAGTTCACTGTTAGGATCATTCAATAACCACTTAGAATCATCTACCAGTTCAGTTTCAATATGTAATACTTCCTGGATGATATCTGCACTTCTCTTTAGTAAATCACTACCTTCACATTCGTTTGGATAACGATAATCTAATGCAAAGTACACCTGACCAGCTTCAATATTGGCTTTACCCATATTGAAGGTTAATGGACCCATGTACGCTCCATCATAAGCAACCTTTAATCCAACCCCATAAGGATCCTTGAATAACTTCACAGCATTTAAGCTAAATTCATCATTATAGCAACTACCAATAAATTCAAACATCTTCACAGCCGCATTTACACCCATATAAGGACGAGATGCATGGAATGGCTTACCATCGATATGATAATGTGATCCAGCTTCATCTTCATGGCATTCACCAGTCAATTCATTAGCAAGTAGGAACTTTTCAAAGTATTCCTTTGCAAGTGGCTTATCAACGATTACATCCGCTTTACTGATAACTACATTAAATGCAGTACCAGACTTCATATATTTGATACAGGAGTCAATCTTACCTTGTGCAGTAAAGTCTAAAATACCCTTTTCCGCATAAATACATGGGAAGTCTGCATCTGGTACGATACCCATAATTGGATTCTTACGTACCTTCTTATAGTAAAGAATACCAGCAGATGTGTTTTCTTCATCTGTACCCAAAATCATTTGAATATTATGTTTTAACTTATAGCCCTTGTCCTTTAGAATCTTCATTGCATAATAAGCCGCAATTGCAGGGCCCTTATCATCACATGTACCTCTACCCATGATATAGCCATCTTTGATTTCTCCACCGAGTGGATCAAATGTCCAGCCATCACCGATAGGCACAACATCCAAATGTCCAAGTACACCAACAGATTCTTCTAAATCACCATACTGAATTACACCAGCATAACCATCTACATTCTCTACTTTAAAACCATCGCGTTTACCAATCTCTAATGCTTTGTCTAAGCACTTTGCAATGTTTGGTCCAAAAGGTGCATCTTTTGTCGCAGCAGCGTCATCACGTACGGATTCAATCTTTACAAGCTGTCGTAAATCTTCAATCATATTATCTTGATACGCACGTGCTTCATCAATAAATTTCATCTTTGAAATCCTCCTACACTAATAGTATCATTCAATTCTTTTTTAAAGGGAATTCATACGATAATTTATTTGTATTTTTCCATAAAAAAAGTTCACATATGAGTGAACTTTTTCAAATCATTCTTATTTTGAAGAAAGAGCCTTAACGTTGTAGAAAGCCTGTCTTCCACGGTATTCTGCAACTTCACCTAATTCTTCTTCGATTCTCATCAACTGGTTGTACTTAGCAATACGGTCTGTACGGCTCATAGAACCTGTCTTGATCTGGCCTGCATTTGTAGCAACTACCAAGTCAGCGATTGTTGAATCTTCAGATTCACCTGAACGGTGAGATACAACTGCTGTGTACTTAGCTTCCTTAGCCATTTCGATAGAATCTAATGTTTCTGTTAATGTACCAATCTGGTTAACCTTGATTAATACAGCGTTAGCTGCCTTTAATTCAATACCCTTCTTGATATATGTTGTGTTTGTAACGAAGAGGTCATCACCAACAAGCTGAACCTTTTCGCCTAAACGTTCTGTTAACTTAACCCAACCATCCCAGTCGTTTTCAGCTAAGCCGTCTTCGATTGAGATTAATGGATACTTCTCTACCCATGAAGCTAACATGTCGATCATCTGTTCAGATGTCTTATCACCTTCACCAGAACGTGTCAATTCATAAACACCCTTTTCAGCGTTGTAGAATTCAGAAGCAGCTAAGTCCATAGCGAAGCAAATATCCTCACCTAACTTGTAGCCAGCCTTCTCAACAGCTTCAACCATTAAAGCTAATGGGCCTTCATTACCTAATGTTTCTAATGGACCGTTGTTTCCAGGTACGCATGATGGAGCATATCCACCTTCATCACCTACAGCTGTGTTGTACTTGTAAGACTTTAATACCTTCTTTAAGTTGTGGAATACCTCAGCACCCATACGAACTGCTTCGTGTAAGTTCTTAGCACCTACTGGCATAATCATGTATTCTTGGCAGTCTGCAGAAGAATCAGCGTGCTTACCACCGTTTAATACGTTCATCATTGGAATTGGTAATACCTTAGCATTTGCACCACCAATATACTTGTATAATGGTAAGCCACAAGCATCAGCAGCAGCACGAGCAGCAGCTAATGAAACAGCTAATGTAGCATTTGCACCAAGGTTACTCTTGAATGGTGTTCCATCAAGATCAAGCATTGTCTTATCAATTAAGTTCTGGTCAAATACATTTAAACCGATAACTTTTGGAGCAATCTTTTCATTTACGTTAGCAACAGCCTTTAATGTTCCTGTTCCAAGGAAACGGCTCTTGTCACCGTCACGAAGCTCTAAAGCTTCACGTTCACCTGTAGAAGCACCTGATGGAACGATAGCACGTCCCCAAGCACCTGACTCAGTTGTAACTTCACATTCTACTGTTGGATTTCCACGAGAGTCTAAGACTTCGCGTGCATGCACTTCAGCAATTGGATCAATAAAATTAGGCATCTAAATTTTCCTCCTATGATAACCTAAAACATATTCTCTCAGCGAGGCTGAGTAAGAACCTATTTTGTAGCGTCAATAATTTCCTTGAAGGATTCAACCTTTAAGGATGCACCACCGATTAACGCACCATCGATGTCTTCGCAAGCCATATATTCCTTGATGTTTGTTGGCTTAACAGATCCACCGTATTGGATACGAACTGCTTGAGCAGTTGCTTCA
This sequence comes from uncultured Solobacterium sp., assembly GCA_938039295.1. Lineage (GTDB taxonomy): Bacteria > Bacillota_I > Bacilli_A > Erysipelotrichales > Erysipelotrichaceae > Bulleidia. Next base: position 60,860 of record CALHUY010000053.1, on the reverse strand, counting down.
TCATATAAGCCCTTCACTGTTTCACGAACTAGCTTGCAGCAAGCTTCAGCTGTATTTACATCAGCACTCTTACCTGTTCCGATTGCCCAGATTGGTTCATAAGCAATAACCATCTTGGATACTTCTTCAGCTGTTAATCCAGCTAAAGAACCAGCTAACTGAGACTTAACAACTTCTTCAGTCTTACCAGCATCGTATTCAGCTTCTGTTTCACCTACACATAAGATAGGTGTGATGTTGTCAGCGAATAATCTCTTGCACTTAGCAGCACAAGCAGCATCTGTTTCGTTGTAGTATGTACGTCTTTCAGAGTGACCGATAATGCAGTATGTAATACCGATTTCCTTTAACATTGGTACAGATACTTCGCCTGTATATGCACCAGAATCCTTTTCATGACAGTTTTCAGCAGCGATTAGTAAGTTCTTAGCAGCCTTAACGCAAACGTCTAAGTCTACGTATGGAGCACCAATACCATAATCAGCAGCTTCTGTGCCTGTTAATACTTCTTCAATACCCTTCATGAACTCAGCAGCTTCTGAAGGTGTCTTGTTCATTTTCCAGTTACCAAAAATTACTGGTTTTCTTGTCATGTTTCTTTTCCTTACTTCTCAGGAATAATAGCGATTCCTGGGAGTTCCTTTCCTTCCATATATTCTAGAGATGCTCCACCACCTGTAGAGATGTGGCTGAACTTCTCTGCGAAACCTAAGTTCTTAGCAGCAGAAGCAGAGTCACCACCACCGATGATTGTTGTAGCACCATCAAGGTTAGCTAATGTTTCGCAGATAGCGATTGTACCCTTAGCAAATCTCTCATCTTCGAATACACCCATTGGTCCATTCCAGAATACTGTCTTAGCACCAACTAATTCATCTTGGAACTTCTTAACAGATTCAGGACCGATATCTAAGCCCATAAAGCCATCTGGAATTTCTCCAGCAGCTACTATCTTGATTTCTGTTGGGTTAGAGAAGTCATTTGCTACAACTGTATCTACAGGTAAGAATAACTTGCCTTTACCCTTATTCATGAATTCATTAGCTAATTCCATCTTGTCAGCTTCTAATAAAGATGTACCAATCTTGCCACCCTTAGCAGCTGAGAATGTATAAGCCATTCCTCCACCGATGATTACCTTATCAGCAATCTTCAATAAGTTTTCGATAACACCAATCTTATCAGAAACCTTCGCACCACCTAAGATAGCAACGAATGGTCTTTGTGGGTCATTCACAGCCTTTCCTAAGAAGTTAACTTCCTTTTCAACTAAGAAACCTAAAGCTGAAGGAATATGTGTTGGGATACCAACTGTTGATGCGTGAGCTCTATGTACAGAACCAAATGCATCTTCTACGAATAAATCACCTAATGAAGCCCAGTATTTACCTAACTCTTCATCATTCTTTGTTTCGCCCTTCTCATAACGAGTGTTCTGCATCAATACGATTGAACCCTCTTCCTGAGCAGCAACTGCTTCTTCAAGTTCAGCACCACGAGTTGCATTTACGAACTTCACAGGTGCACTCTGTAGGGAAGCTAAGCAATCCGCAACGATAGACATGTCGTTCTTTGCATAGTCCTCATCAGTCTTAATCTTACCTAAGTGGCTCAAAAGTAATACTTTTGCTCCATTCTCTGTAAGATAATTAATTGTTGGCAATGCTGCACGAACACGATTATCATCAGTGATTACATTTCCCTTGTGTGGAACGTTGAAGTCAACACGAACAATGACGTGTTTTCCTTTAACATCTAAGTCTTTTACAGTAACTTTAGACATTTGAATTATCCTCCTATGTACTGCAGAAATTATAACACTTGCGAGCCAAACTTGAAAATGAAGAAACGCAAATAATGAGTGTTTTAAGACATTTTTTAAAGATTATCAAAAAGTAAGCGTTTCCAAAATTACTATAAAATTTATTTTGTGTAAAAAATAACAAGTGGTCTAATCAAACTTTCTGATTAGACCACTTTTTTCTTCTGAAATATCTGACCAACTGCCATTCCAAGACTCATCAAAATGATATAAATTCCTGGATAAATCATGCAGTCCCATTGACCGTCCATATGGAAATAGATAACAGGAATAAACATGAACGCAACCAACCACAAAATCAACCAATCAAAGCCTTGCAGCTTCCCATAAATCAGTCCACTAATAATAGAAAGGATAGGATTGATTAAAAGAAGTAGACAGATTGCCGATGCAGTATCTACTAGCATTAACGGAAACAAAATATACCAAACAGCTAATAGAATTATCATCACCACTCTACTTTTCGCCATGAATCTCATCTCCTATTAAACTATTCGAATATACTCCTTCAAATTCTCAAAACTTCCATGCAATTCATATTCAATGTCAACCTCATCTGGATTGATTAAGCAATCTGTAATATAAAAGATATCCATACCTAATTGCTTTACAACACCATCTTCACCAATATCATTGCCAACCATAAGGCATTCATTACCCTCTAAACCTATGGTATCTAATATCTCTTGATAATATAATAGGCTTGGCTTGCATGCATGACTGTTCTCATAAGTAGTAACCAGTTCAAAATCATTTGGATCTAGCCCTGCCCAACGAATTCTTTCTTCTGTAGCGATTCTTGGAAATAAAGGATTTGTTGCAAGCACAACCCTATATCCCTGCTGCTTTGCATATTGAACAATCTCATTTGCGAGTGGTTGAAAACCACAGATACCCTGCACCTTTGGGAAATCTTCACGATAGAACTCATCAAATTTTACACGGTCATTTCGTGTTTTTTCATCCCCATACACTTCCGCAAAGCACTTCCAAAACAAATCCTCATTTGTTAGTGTTCCATCATTTTTAATAACTGCACTTATTCCTGTCCAAATTGTATGAATTAACTCATCTGGTTTATAACCAAACTGAGCCATTCTCTTTGCCATTAATCCAAAATATGTTTTGACAAATATATCCTGGTCCATTGGTAGTAATGTACCATCTAAATCAAATAGTATCGCTTTTCTCATTCTATTTACCAACTTTCTTATATCATTTTAATCATTATCACATTTTATTACCAGTCAACATAAAAAGACAGATATTTTCTGTCTTTTTGGTTGGTTATTCTATGAGTCACTTAGTCCCAGTTACAAATTGAGTAATACAACTGTTCATATTGGCTAGCGCTTTGATCCCAACTAACGTCAGTATTCATCGCACTCTTTACTAAGCCCTTCCAGCCGGTCTTATTGTTGTAGTACTGTTCTAATGCATAGCGTAGTGTATACATCATGTCATTAGGATTTGCTGCCCAGAAACTAAAGCCATTACCTTCACCTGTATACTGATTATATGGGTGAACTGTATCCTTTAGACCACCTGTTTCACGTACGATTGGTAGCGTACCGTAATGCATGGCAATTAACTGACCAATACCACATGGTTCATAGATGGAAGGCATAAGGAACATATCACAACCTGCATAGATTAGGTGTGCAAGATCTTCATTGTATCCACAATAGTATACTGCTCTACCCTTATATTCCGACTCTAACCACTTAAATGAATTTTCTGCGTTTGCTTCACCTGTACCTAGAACTACAAACTGAATATTTTGATCCATAATCTCACGCAACTTCTCTGTAATCATATAGATACCCTTTTGCTCAGTTAGACGAGATACAATACCAACTAACGCAACATCACTCTTCACTTCTAAGCCAAGAGTTTCCTGTAGAGCCTTCTTGTTTTCCTTCTTACCAGATACATAGTTTTTGAGATCATAGTTCTTTGCGATGTGTATATCTGTCTTTGGATTCCAATCTACAGTATCAATACCATTTACAATACCCCATAAATCTCCACGACGGTAACGTAATACAGAATCCATACGTTCACCATAGCTCTGTGTCAGAATCTCTTCGGCATATGTTGGAGATACTGTTGTTATCTTGTCAGCATATACAATTGCAGCCTTCATGAAGCTGATGCCTGTATCAAACTTGATGGAACCATTATCGAAATAACTGTAATCAAGACCTAGACAACTCTCCATCATTTCAACACCGAAGTTTCCTTGGAAGGCCATGTTATGAATTGTATAAACATGCTTGATTTGTTGATAACGATAATCATCCGCATAGCATGCATGTGCCATTAATGGCATCATACCAGTCTGCCAATCATTTTCATGAATGATATTTGGCCACCAGTTGATGAAATAAATCATATCTAATACAGCACGTTGGAAGAAGGCAAATCTTTCGCCATCATCTTCATAGCCATATAGTCCATCTCTTTCGAAATATCCTTGATGTTCAACGAAGTAGTATACAACTCCATCTACATCACAACGATAGAACGTGGCTGGTTGATCAATCCATCCAGAACGAACTTGAATTGTACCAAGTCTTTCTAACTTATCATAATGTTTTTCAATAATCTTTTTGTACAAAGGCAAGACTACACGTACATCATGACCACGCTTTGCTAATGTTCTTGGTAAGCTTCCGATAACATCAGCTAGACCTCCCGTTTTAATAAATGGTAAGCCTTCTCCTGCCACAAACAATACTGATCTGCTCATTGAATACTCCTCGCTTCCTAGATGCAATCTCTACGCTTTACGTAAATGAGATTATCTTCTGTTCCAACAAGTTCTTTTACCTTATGGATTGTTGCATACTTATCAACGATGACATGATCAAGGTGAACACCATCACCGATGACAGCACCTGGTAATACAATACTATTTTCAATCACAGCATCTTTACCAATCTTTACATTTCTACTGATGATTGAATTTTTAACTGTACCATCTACTTCGCAACCATTGGCAACTACGCTTGCAGTAACATCAGAATCCTTCGTAAACAAGGATGGACTAGAGTTATTTGTATGCGTATAGATCGGCCAATTTGACTTGAATAAGTCAAAGGCAACCCTGTAATCCTTCAATTGCATGTTAATACGATAGTATTCTTTTTGATTGTTGATACATGCAACAAATCCCTTAACTGCATATCCACGAATATCTACTTCATTTACTACTTCACGTAATACATCCTTGAACCAGTATAGTGATGAAATTTCAGCACCCGTCTTAACTAATGTAATAAACAAGTCTTTTCTCATCACGTATGCTTCTAAGGAAACAGAACGTGTCTTGTACTTTCCGCGGTTCTTATCAATCGAAAGAACTCTCTTATCCTTATCCATTGTGAATGTATCGCATCCATGGAATGCTGTCTTAGCATCAGATGTATTTGTATACAATGCTGTAATATCTGCACCACTTTCAATATGTGTATCTAATACTTCACTAAAGTCGATATTATAGATAAAGTAGCTTGGTGCGATGACAACATATGGGTTCGTATCTTTCTCAATGTACTGCATGTTCAAGATATAGTTTGCAATATCATGATTATATACAGGTGATGAGAATGTCTTTTCACCAAATAAGATACGTAACTTACCACGCTTAGAGTTGATGTTGTAATGACGACCATCTCCCAAGTGATCAATTAGATTACGTGGTTTTTCTTTGCAGTAAACCTGAACGCTATCAATACCAGAGTTTGTCATATTACTGAGAATGAAGTCGATAATACGATATCTTCCCATGAACGCTGTTGCTGGAACAGGTCTGAAATCACCAAGTCCCTCAATATTAACGGAACTGTCTTCAAATGCAATAATACCCAAAGCTTTCATGATTTCCCCTCCTACTCCATAACATCCTTAGCAATCAATTCAATATGATCACTATCTACTGAGCCTAAGACAACACCTGGTCCAATCTCCACATTATCTGCAACAATGCAACGTGTAATCTTCGCACCAGCACCAATCTTAGAACCCGTTAAAATAACAGAATCTTGTACAATTGCACCTTCATCAATAAAGGAATTTGTACCTAATACTGAGTTGTTAACCTCACCTAATACAACAGTACCCTGTGTGATATAGCTGTTATGTACAACCGCTCTTTCGCCGATAAACTGTGGTAATGCGTTGATATCTTCTGTATAGATTTTCCAATCAGGATCACCTAAATTGAGGGCATTATCATTCTTCAACAGATCCATATTAGATTCCCAAAGTGAATCGATTGTACCAACGTCTTTCCAATATCCCTTAAAGCGATATGCCGCAAGAACTTTATTATCATCTAAGTATGCAGGAATGATATCCTTACCAAAGTCATGTGAGGAGTTCTCATTCTTATCATCTTCAAGTAAGTATTTACGTAATGTCTTATATGTAAAAATATAAATACCCATTGAAGCTAAATTACTCTTTGGATGTGCTGGCTTTTCTTCAAACTCTTGAATCATGTCGTTTTTATCACAGTTCATGATACCAAATCTAGAAGCTTCCTTTAATGGAACTTGTAATACAGCAATTGTCGCATCAGCACCCTTTGCGATATGATGCTTCAACATCTTTTCATAGTTCATCTTGTAGATATGGTCACCTGATAAAATCAGCACATATTCTGGTGCCATGCTATCTAAGAAGTCAATGTTTTGTGTAATTGCATCCGCTGTTCCGCGATACACTTCAAAACCCTTCTGATCTCTTTCGCGTGGTGGAAGCACGAATACACCACCATCATTTGTATCAAGACCCCAGAACTGGTCTTTTGCAACATACGCATTTAATAAAACTGATTCATATTGTGTTAGTACACCTACTGTGTTAATACCTGAATTTGCACAATTACTCAGTGGAAAATCGATAATTCTATACTTTCCTCCAAAATGCACTGCAGGCTTTGCGACCTTCTTTGTTAAATCATGCAGACGGCTTCCACGGCCACCGGCAAGAATCATCGCAACCATTGCATTAGATCTCATAAAGTCCTCCTTATTAAACCTATGGATACGCTTACATTATAAACTAATATTGATAATCAGAACATTACCAACACTTAAAATATACAGATTTTCACTCATTTTTTTGATGAAATTTTCAAATATCTTTAATCTGCCAATCAACTGTCTTACGATTATTATTTTCCAGAAATTCATTGGCTTTCTTGAAGTGGTTACAGCCGAAAAAACCATTGTATGCAGACAGTGGTGATGGATGTGCAGCCTCTAATACAAGATGCTTCGTTTTATCAATCATGCATGCTTTATTTCTGGCTGCTCTTCCCCACAACAAGAAGACCACCGGTTCATTTTTTTCGTTAATTTTTTGAATCACATGATCTGTGAAAGTCTCCCATCCCATGCCAGCATGACTCTGTGGGTGAGAATCTTCTACAGTCATCACTGTATTCAATAGAAATACCCCTTGTTTTGCCCATGGTACAAGATATCCATTATTTGGAATTGGATAGCCATACTCTGCTTGTAATTCTTTGTACATATTCAAAAGACTTGGTGGTATCTTTACCCCTGGATTGACAGAAAAACATAAACCATGAGCCTGTCCTTTTTGATGATACGGATCTTGGCCAAGAATGACTACCTTGATATCCTTATAATCACAATGATGAAAGGCGGAGAAAACTTGCTGTTTTGGTGGATAGATTTCTTTTGTTTCATAGGCATTCTTTAAAAAATCTGATAGCTTCAAGAAGTACTCTTTCTTCCACTCTTGATGCAACCATTCTGTCCATTGATTATCCATTTTAATACGTACTCCTCTTATATAAAAATCATACCACTTCGGTATGATTTTTCACTAGTTTATTGATAGTTATTTTCTTTTTTCTTGCGGATAAATACAACAACTAAAATTAATACTGTAGCTGCTAACGATACCCAAAGACCAATCTTACCCGGATTGATAAATGGCTTATTAGAAGTTGATGTTGTAGCACTTACACCGCTTGCTTCGAGATACTTCTCTAAGTCCTTTTGTACGATATCAAATGGACGATCACCATGTGTTAATAACATACGGTTAAATTCTACTACATCAAACTTTCTGCCAAGTGCAGCTTTCGCCTGATCACGGAAGTGAAGGTAATATGTTAAACCTATACCATAAGGAACAATAGAAGCTGGTTCTTGTGTTACAGCCTTAATAACATTGGATGCTGCTGCCGCATTTAATCCTAATGATTCATAGTACTTGCCTAACTTCTTCTCATCCCAACCTAGACCATTCACCAAGAAATCAGCCTGTGCAGGTAAGATGTAGTTTAGGTTTGTATTGATACGGTTTTCTTCCTTTGCACCATCATTTAACTCAGAATATGCCCAAGCAACATCTTCACAGTACATTGCCCAACCTTCAGTATAACCAATATTGCTGAGCTGTGTACGTAATGGATTTGGATTTGTATTCAAGTACCAAGTAATCTGGAATAAGTGTCCAGGGAAACCTTCGTGTGCTAAAGTAGTAAACATTTCATTCGTTGAATTTACGTTAGCACCATTAATCTTGATAACGTTGTTTACAATGTCATCGATTGGTGGCTGCATGTAATATGCCACAATACCATCATTTGCAACAGATGGATCTAAGTAACTTGCTGTAAATGTTACTTCAGGACCTTCAGGGAATTCCTGTAATTGTCCTTGTAATGTTTTTAATATTTCAGTTGGATCTTTCTCTGGCAATGCTTCTTCTAAGTTGTCAGACTTCTTAGCGTGCAAGTATAAACTTCTAGCTTCATCAATTAACTTCTTTAACTGTTCATCTGTTAATTCAAATAATTCTTGTAAAGTAGCAGATGAACTAGACTTAGAACGTAATAATGCTGTGTAGTATTCTTTTCCATCTGGTAAGTCATATAAACTTAAGGATGTACGAGTTCCACGGAATGTTTCAAGTTCTTGTGCAAGTTTCTGGTATTCAGGAATGTAAGTATTTAAGATAAAATCACGATTTTTTTCTTTATAAGCAACACGTTGTTCCTCTGTTAAACCTTCAAACTTATCAATATTCTGATTAAAGATTTGAATGAGTGGATTGTTATCAGTCTTTGCAACAAACTTTGCAATACCATCTAATGTGCTATCTAAAGCTGCATCAGTCATGAAGTATCCATTCGCTACCTGTGTACGAGTTACTTCTAATGCTCCTTCAATATATGCCGGAACACTCTCTAATACAGATAAATAATCATCGATATCTTCCTGCTTATAGAAAATAAACTCTGTAAAGTTTGTAATCAAATTACTTTGAATACCATGGTTTGGTAAGAACTGGAAATTAAACATTGGATAGTTCAATAACTCACGAGTACTTTCTAAGTAATACTTATATGTATCGTAGTCATGTTGTTGTACATCAGACAATGTATCATAATCAAACTGTTCTAATTTCTTTAAAGACTCTTCCACCTTCGCAATACTCTCTGAGTTATCAATTGTAGGTGGCTCACCAATCGTTGGTTCTGGCTTTGTAATACCATATTTCTCATAATCCTTTAATGCGAAATGTAGTGATGTATAATCACTCTCCATCTGTTCGATGAACTCATCTTTCATAAACTGATCGAAATCAGCATTTGTTTCTTCTGCATGTACAGGTGAAATTACACAAAGAAGTGCCATGGCAATTAAGCCAAGTAAAAACTTTCTTATCTTCATTTATTCATTCTCCTTGTTCCTTAGTATAACAGAAGTATGGTTTTTGAGAAATATTACTATTTATATTCTGTTCCACCCCATTCAACCACTGTGAAGCCATTACGTTCTACACTGTCTAATTTCTGTGGTTGAATCGCCATTGATTCTTTCAACGGTTTCCATGCCATCATGACACGAATGACTGTATCTGGCTTTGGAGAAATATCGAGAGTCGCATGATTCGTATAGTTCTCATTCTGGAAAGATATTAAGTTATATGCATTATCCTGCATCTGTGGTAACCAATAGATGATAAATTCATTTCTCTCCCTATCATTTAGTCCTAGCTTTGTAAGTGCTTCTTCCAAGAAAGTCTCTGTTTCAGACCCTTTCACAACAAAACCAGTTGAAAAGTCTGGAGTATAATTTACAAATCCTTCCCAGAATAAGCAGTAATATGAATTCTTGTTATCCAATGAATGTATCGTTCCATCTGGTTCTGCCACAACTTTCCAGCCATCATGATACTTTGGATATGTTGCAGTGAATTTCCCATCAAGATTTACTTTTACATCTACCTCAGTTGTACTCTCAGGATATAGATAAATAACAGGTTTCTTACTAGGTTCCCGGAATAAGTTACACCCTGTCATAAAAATAATCGTACATGTAAGAAATGCTTTTATCAGTTTATTCATATTCATTTCTCCTTATTTACAAGAAAGGTCTGAGCAAACTCAGACCTTAACTTATTGATTCTAATTACTTACTATTTTGTATCAGCTAGTAATGTATCAGCAGATAACTTACCGAATACTACTGTATCTACTACAGCGTTACCACCTAAACGGTTAGCACCGTGGATACCACCAACTACTTCACCAGCAGCGTATAAGCCCTTGATTACTTCGCCCTTTTCATTGAGTACGCGTGCTTCTGGGTCAATTGTTACACCACCCATTGTATGGTGAACGCAAGCCTGACGAGGAGTTGCAACCCATGGTCCCTTTTCAAGTTTTGTGGAGTATAGAGTTCTTCCGAATTCATCGTTTCCACTTTCAACGCTCTTGTTGAATTCATCTACAGTTGCCTGTAATGTTGCAGGATCCATGTCTAACTTCTTAGCGAGTTCTTCTAATGTATCCGCGTAAACAATGAAACCATTCTTTTCTAGATATTCAAATGTAAATCCGTCACCACTTCTCCATGATGGATCTTTAATATCTTTATAACCAGCACCATCGCCACTTTCGAGGATATAGAACATCTTATCTGTTTGATTTAGAACGCCACCGCAAATCTGGTCACGACGACCGTCTTCACGAACGAAACGCTTACCTTCCTTATTGATGAAGATAATCTGGTCTGTACCATTAACATCACGTGCTGGGAACTTAGAAATCTGACCGTCAACTAAGTTACCTAAATATAGAAGCTGTAATTGTTCCATATCTGTTAATGAAGCACCAGCATCCTTAGCCATTGTGATACCATCACCCTGTGATGCTGAGAAACGGTTTGTTGTACCTGTCTTAGAAAGATCTGGCCACTTACCTGTTGTGTTGTATTCTTGAACCATCTTAGCGTTAGCACCGAAACCACCAGTTGCTAATACGACACCGTCTTTACCAGTAACTGTAATTTCTTTGCCTGTATGGTTGTCTGTAGCCTTAACAGCCTTCACTTGGTTGTTGTCAACTACAAGCTTAGTAGCTGTTGTTTCTGTTAATAATGTCACCTTATCACCATACTTTTCAAGCATGTCTGCATATACGGAGATAAAGCCTGTACCCATCTTCATTGTAGATGTGTGTGTACGTTGCCATAGAGCACCAGCACCTTGAGAAATCTTATCCTGGAAGTTCATACCCATGGATTCAATCCATTCATAGCCACCAAATGCGTTATAGCATAATGCCTTAACTAAATCTAAGTTAGCAACCTTATCACCATTGATCCAAGTCTGCAATGCATACCATTCCTTGGAGTCGAATAAGTCTGTTCTACCTGAAGCCTTATATGCATCCCACTGAGCTTGAACTTCAGCAAGTAATGCTGCATGTTGTTCGTTAACTGGTGTTTCAGCTAAAGCTTTTTCAATAGTAGTCTTAACTGCATCACTCATTTCAGCATGTTGTTGTAATGCTGGATCTGGTGCATTATAAATTGCACCACAAACTAATGTATCACCACCGACTTCACCGGCTTTTTCAATAATTGCTACACTCTTACCACCTTGTAAGAGTTCAACAGCACTTGCAAGACCAGCACCGCCACCGCCTACAACGACAACGTCTGCTTCAACGTCTTTTTTGTCTTCGTATGATACTTCTTTCTTAAATGCATCTGGATCGCCACCTGCTTGTTTGATAGCGTCCTTAACAGCAGTCTTAATAGCTCCTGATGTAATTGTTGCACCAGTTACGTTATCAACAGATAAACTTTGATGCTTAACGATTTCTTCAGGAATCAATTGAACAGGTGCTACGCCCCCAGTTGTAACAACCTTTCCATCCTTGTCAACAAGTTCTCCACCAATACCTGGTGTTTCAGCATGTGAAGTAACCTTAACTGACTTGATTTCTGTTTCAGTTACTTCTACTTCTACTGTAACATTGTCGTTCATACCAGCAGCTGAAGCTGTATATGTACCGGCCTTCATCTTTGTAGAAGTTGTTGTTTCAGTTGTCTTATTACAGCCTACTAATGATCCGGCTAAAACAAGAGCAACTAAAGAGATACTCAACTTTTTCATTATAATTTTCCCTCCATGTATTGATTATATGATAGACCATTTTTTCACAAATGAATACCCCCTTTAATCAATTATTTCTCGTTTTTATTCACACTTATAATTTTTTTCATTTTCAATATATGTTTATTTCTGAAAAACATATCATTTTTATGTATCATACATACACCAAATACAACTCTTTACATTTAAAGCATGAAAAATAATGATATTGCTAAAATTAATCATAAATGTGAAAACCAATGTGAATTCACATATATGCATGTTTCAATACATCATGTTAAAACATAAAAAGATACCTAAACTATCTCTTCAATAGTCTAGATATCCTTTGTTTTTATCATTTTTCACTATTTTTTAAAGTGCATTAAAAATCTTTTTTGAAGAATAATCATTCCTACCACAAATGTTGATAATAATACACATGCATATAACCATACATTCATAGTATCTGATGTCTTAGGTGTAACTTTCTTTGGTGTTGGATTCTTTGTTGTATTAGTTACATATTGATTAAAACCGTCATTTACATCTGCATGGTTTTCAATGACTTCTCCATCAACATCAGCATCAACCTTCACATTGAACCGGAATGTTACAACATCACCTGCTTCTAAATCAACCTTTTGCCACTGCAACGTCTTTGTTGTCGGATTATATATACCTGCTTCGTTTGCCGTTCCATCAACATATTGTGTATGAGCAGGAATTGTATCACTCACAATCACCGTACGCTTTTCACCTGTTGTATTTCTGTATGAGATTGTATAGGTTAGAATCTGACCGGCAGATACGGGACGATTATTGATACTTGTATCTAGCTTACCTTCCTCATGAACATCTTTTAATGGAGGTGTTGGAGTAGGATTCTTTGTTGTATTCGTTGTAAATGTATTATCTCCAGACTTAACAGTTGCTGTATTTTCAATCACAACACTATTTGCGTCTTCATTTACTTTAACCTTGAAGCGGAAAACCACTTCCGCATCTGCTGCTAAACCTGTTTTTTCTAATGTTAATGTTCTTGTTATCGCATCATATGTACCTGTTGGAGATGCAGAGCCTTCCACATATGTTGTATTTTCAGGAATAATATCCGTCATTGTCACATCACGTTGTGATGTCGTCGTATTCTTAAATTTGATGGAATATTCTAATTCATCACCTGGTTTAACAGGTTTATTATCAATACTTGTTGTTGGATCTGCAGCGAACGCTACATCTTTAACTGGTGATTCATATGATTCAATCACCCATACACCAATAAAGTGTGCATCCTTATTATTGATTACTTCTTGTTGCTTATCATATCCTCTAAATACCCAGTTTCCTTCAGGTACACTCACTTTTGTAACATTTCCTTTTGGAGTATCTGGAGTTACAGTAGTGCCATTAGGAATATTATGAACATCATCTGGTAATAAAACCTTCACTTCAGTTGGTAGTTCTTTTCCAGGGGTGCCACTAATATATTCATGTGTCTTGTTGTAGAGAACCTTAGTTTCCACCTCGTTAGAAGGAGTAATTACATTATCAACTGTTTGCGTTACTTTGTTTTTAATTACAGTTCCGTTATCTAGAATCTTTTCATTTGTCTTTACGGTAAAGATAATCTCGAACTTCTTACCACTATTCGCTTTTCCTAAGTGCTTTTTATCAATATGAACTGTTACTTTCTGCCCATTCTTTTCAACAGTATAATCATCATTTTCTGTCAAAGTCTGTCCAGCAAGTTTTACAGTAGCGCTCTGGAAATCTAATCTTTCATCAAATTCATCGGTCATGCTCATTTTACTGAAAGAACCAATGATATTTTTACCTGCAGTAGGGATTGTATATTCTGTTGTATATATGAGTTCTTCCCCAATTTTAGCAGGAACTTCTGCTTTATCTACTTGCTTTGTTGGTTCTGGAGCTTTTGCTTCCGCAAAGAAGCCAAATAGTCCACCACAAGTTGCTGTTGTTGTATATTCAAAATGCATCTTGTTGTCTGTTGAACGTACTGCAAATCCAGATGCGTTGTACTCAGCATCTCCACTTGTTCCTCTACCATCTGATGGTTCCCAAGTTGTTTTATCTCCATTGGTTGTACGTGTAAGATAGTTAGCATTATTCATAACAATCTTATCCACAGAATTATTCATATCATAGATTGAGAATGCTTCTTTACGACTACCTTTAACGACATCGATATCTGATGGCAACATAACCATCTTAATGTCACATGGAGTACCGTCCTGATATTTAAATTCTGTAGTTACATCCGCATCAAATGCATATGCACCTTCCAAATTATGCGTAATATTTGGATGTGTTGGATAGATGTAATCCATAATCTGAATAGACTTTGTGCCCCAATTTTCATCAACTGTTAAAAATGGGAGAACTGTCTTATTTGGATCGTTGTACTCACTATTTCTCGCAAGGAGAGTTGTATTTACTTTATTGACAGTCACAAAAACATCTACATTCTTCCCATACAAAGTACCTGCATTGGAGAATTTCAATTTAAGTGGTGCATCGAATGTTTCTGCAGTATTATTTTTATCAACCTTCAATGAAAATACTGTTGCCTGTTTCCATGATCCATTTGGATCAACGATATCTTTCACAACAGAAGCTGATTGCGAAACAATCTCCATGTTTTCTTGTGTAAGTGTAAATTGATATAGCTCAAGTTTTGATAAGTCTGTGTCATCCTTTACTTCATCTAGAGCCGCTACAGGTAGCACTGAAAGTGATGAAATGGATAGTAAAATTGTTAACAATGTGACTTGTAAATACTTCCATATCTTCTTGACCATAATTCCCCTCCAAATAATGTTTATATATCTATATTATTATAATTCATTTATCTATAAAATTTATGATTATTTTTGTAAAAATCAAAAAGACAGGATACTCCCCAATAAGTATTCTGCCTTTATTTTTACATATTCTATTCCGATACTACATTTGTTTGGATATGTAATAATGTAGAAACTGTCTGTTCTGAGATATTCTGCATCATTGCATTAAATCGATTGAATCCCTCTTCACGATACGCATCAATCGGTTTAACATTTGCATAACTACGTAAGCGAACGCTCGTTTTTAAATGTTCCATAACATCCACATGATGAATCCACTCACGATCAAGAATCTGCAAGAATATAAACTTCACCATACTCTGTAGTTCTTCTTGTGGAAGCTCTGCAGTCTTTGTGTGGTATACATCCATAATTGCATCTGTAATCTCTTCTTGTGATTCTCTATGGATTGCTTCAGCATACTGCATACCATCAATTCCCATACCATTTAGGTACTCTGCAAGTTTTTGCTTTGCATCATTCTTATTAGGAATCTGATGATATTCTTCAATCGCAGAAGATACATTCTCTTTGATGAGCTCACGAACAAGCGGTTCCATATCTTCAAGATCGAGAACCTTGTCTCTTTGATCATAGATTAGATGGCGTTGTGTCATCAATACATCGTCATACTCTAATGTATTCTTACGTGTATCAAAGTGTAAACCTTCGGCACGTTCTTGTGTACGATCAATCAGTGCTCTCATCTTATTGATATTTTCTTTATCATGTTCAAAGCGCTCAATCAAACCTTCACTTTCGTCTGTATGATATTCCACAATCAAATCATCATCCATCGAACAGTAGAATCTTGAAAATCCAGGGTCACCTTGACGACCAGAACGTCCACGTAGCTGATTGTCAATACGTTTTGCTTCATGTCGCTCACTACCAAGTACCGCAAGACCACCTAGTTCTTTGACACCATCACCTAATTTAATATCCGTGCCTCGACCAGCCATATTTGTCGCAACTGTTACCGCAAACTTTTGACCTGCCTTTGCGATAATCTCTGCTTCATTCTCATCATTTTTTGCATTTAAGACATGATGAGGAATATTTTGTTTCTTTAACATTTCGCTGAGTGCTTCATTAATACCGATAGACAAAGTACCAATTAATACTGGTTGTCCCTTTTCATACAATTCTTTTGTATGTGCAACAATAGCTTCATATTTTTCATGTCTATTTTTAAATACCAAATCTGGTTCGTCAATACGCGCTACTGGTCTATTTGTAGGTACTTCATATACACGCATGTTATAAGTATTTAAGAATTCATTTTCTTCTGTCTTTGCAGTACCTGTCATACCGCTTAACAGGTCATATAAGCGGAAGAAATTCTGATATGTAATCGTCGCAAGCGTAATTGTCTCTTGCTTGATACCAACATTTTCTTTGGCCTGAATTGCTTGATGTAATCCATCACTAAATTCACGTCCAGCCATTTTTCTACCAGTAAACTGGTCAACAAGAATAATTTCATCATCTCCAACGACATATTCAACATCTCTTGTCATAAGATAGTTTGCACGCATTGCATTTTGAATATAGTGTACTATGCTTGCATGTTCACCGTTATAGATATTTTCAATGCCGAAGGCACGGTCAGCCTTCTTTAAACCAGCCTCTGTTAATACAACTGTACGATCTTCTCTATCAATTTCAAAATCAACATCTCTTTTACAACTCTTCGCAAAGCGGTCCGCTTGAATATATTGTTGATCTAAAACTGGTCCTGGACCACTGATAATTAGTGGTGTTCTAGCCTCATCGATTAAGATAGAGTCAACTTCATCCAATACAGCATAATGTAAACCGCGTAACACACGCTGTTCCTTACGCATTACCATATTATCTCTTAGATAATCAAATCCAAGTTCTGAGTTTGTTGTATACGTAATATCACAAGCATATGCCTGCCTCTTCTCACTTTCAGAAAGAGAGTGTAAGTTGCATCCAACCGTCAGGCCAAGGAAGGTATATACACGACCCATCCACTCCGCATCACGCTTTGCTAGATATTCATTGACTGTAACAACATGTGCACCCTTACCTGCTAATGCATGTAAATAGATTGGCATAACAGCTGTTAATGTCTTACCTTCACCAGTCTTCATTTCCGCAATATCACCTTCATGTAGTAGGACACCACCTAATACCTGAACACGATACGGAAATTCATTTAATACACGTTTTGCTGCTTCACGAGCATTCGCAAAAGCATCAGGCAGTACATCTTTTAAAGATGTCCCTGCCTGTATTTTTTCTTGTAGTTGTTTTGTTACTTCACGTAACTCGTCATCTGTTTTCTGCGCATATGTTTCTTCTAATTTTAAAACTTTATCTGCGAGTACTTCAGCTTGATGAAAATGTCTTTTTTCACTATCGAATAGATTTCCAAATAATCCCATATTTTACCTCTTGCATACGATTAGGCTTAATGCTGGAACACAAACATGATTTGATTTACCTGGTTGACTATTACCATTTCCATCAAAAATGATCTGCCACTTCTCATCAAAACTATAGAATCGATCACCAGTTGATGGATTAATAATGACACGAATCGTTTCAGCTTTACCCTTCGAACCTGCAATATCATAGAATACAGTCTGGTCATCCGCAACCCAAACCTTTACTTTTTCATTAATTTCTAACGCAGTTTTCAGACAGAATTCACTTACTGACCTGCGAAGTGCTGTTGCTTTACGGAAATACTTCACAACTTCTTGATAATATTCCATTCTTTCCCAGTCCATACGATTAATTTCATCTGGAGCGTTATAAGAATTATGATTATCCTTCTTTGTAGCACAGAATTCGAAACCAGCATGTACAAACGGTATACCTTGTGAAACCATCGTAATCGCAATCATCATCTTCTGACGACGAATACGAGTAGCTCTATCTTCGTTATTACAACATGCATGCATCTTATCCCACACCGTACTATTGTCGTGTGTTTCAAATCCGTTGATGGACTGATCTGGTGAGAAGAATATCTTATAATGCGGTGTATCAAGAACATTTGCGGTTAAAGCTGCTAAGCTAGCAAATGCGTTTTCCCACTTACCAGTCGCATAACCACGCTCATACTTTTCACTTTCACTTGTCTTACCCTTAATTACATCACGGAAATAGTCATTGAAGTGACCAATGTGAGGCATTGCCCCTTGGTTATGAATATTTGCCTTTTGTGATGCTTGTAACATCGTCGGCATGTCCCAACCTTCACCATAAATTAGTGCACTTGGGTTATTGTGAATTGCTTCATTACGAATCTTATTCATCGTAGCAACATCAATGATTCCCATTAAGTCAAAACGGAAGCCATCAATACCATAAATTTGCATTAAGTTACGAATGACATACACAAGATATCTAGAAGCCATTGGCATTTCTGAAGCAAAGTCATTTCCACAGTATGAACCATTAGACATATAACCCTCTTCGTTATAACGGAAGTAGTAATATGGTACTAAACAGTCAAACGCACTTTCCGCAACATCATAGACATGATTAAAGACAACATCTAATGTTACACGCAACTGATTGCGGTGAAGACATGCTACCAGTTCTTTAAACTCTTTCATGCGTACATATGGGTGATCTGGATCAGAACTAAAACTACCCTTTAACGATAGATATTGACGAGGGTCGTAACCCCAGTTGTAGTTGAGTTCAGGCTTAAAATCATCAACCGTACTAAAGTCTGTTAATGGCATAAACTGAACATGCGTTACACCTAAGGATTTAATATAGTTTAATCCCGTAGGAAGACCTCTATATTCCGTTCCATCCTCACATAATGATTTGAACTTTCCGTGTGTTGTAGTACCAGTAAATGGATGCATTGTCATATCACGAACACTGCATTCATAGATGATTGCTTCTGTAGGTGCGATTGTATCTTCAAAAGGATAATCTTTAATCTTATCTAATTCAGATAAATCAATAACTGCACTTGCCTTTGCATTTCCATTACAACTATATGCATATGGGTCTAAGGATTTCACCACTTTACCATTACGTTCTACTAAATATGTATATGTCGCATGTTTAAAGTCACCTGGAACTTTTACATACCAAGTACCCATTTCACTAGGTTCCATTGCCTTTAGTATCTGAACACCACTAACATCTAAGGATAGTGATACATTTACCGCAGTTGGTGCCCATACCTTAAACCATGTATATTCAGGAGTATAGTGTGACCCTAAGTCATCTTTCTCATACCCATACAAGGCATTAAAGCGTTCGCGCTTTACAATCAAACGTGCAATCAATGGCGTATATCTACCATGACTTTCACGAACCTGATAATCCATACGGAAGTTAGGTTCATATAAACCCTTTAGACGATATAGGACAAAATTATCATGTGTCTCTACACCTTCAATTGATAGTTCCTCTACATAACCACCTATTGCCGTCAATTGGAATCGACTTGATTCACCATGATAAAAGCTACGATCAATCGTTACAGTAATTTTCCCAAAATCATCTAAATACGCATTAAATATTGACATCTTTATTTCTTACCTCTTTTTTTCGCCACAAACCAAACTGCTGCAAAAGGTGCAAGATTCATCTTCAAGATATTCTTTCCATCTTTCTTTGAAGTACGAATCGCTCTAGGATGGATCATTCCATTACCACCATAGATTTGGTCATCTGAATTCAATACTTCTTTATAGAATCCGCCTTGTGGCATTTCTAACTCAAAATTCTCATATGTTGCATTACTTAAGTTCAATACACACACAAGATATTCATCCTTACTACTACGATAGAATGAATATACGCTTTGTATATTGTTATCCGCATCAATCCACTTAAAGCTATCATAGCTATAATCCGCTTCATACAAGCACGCATGTGACAAATATAACTCATTTAACTTCTTAATAAATAAATTGAAGGAATAGTGCTTTGGATACTGGAGTAATTCCCAGTCAATTTCACGAGTTTCATCAAACTCACGGAAGGAACCAAGCTCATTACCCATAAAGTTTAACTTCTTACCAGGATGAGCATACATGTATGCATACAAGTTCTTTGCTTGTGCAAACTTCGCATCATAGTCACCCCACATACGATCGATGACGGTATGCTTGCCATGTACGTTTTCATCATGGCTAAATGGCATTAAGAACTTCTCACTATAGAAGTATGCCATTGAGAAAGTCAACTTATGATGGTCATAGTAACGATAGATAGGGTCTGTTCCATAATACTTGAGAGTATCATTCATCCAACCAAGATCCCACTTATAGTCAAATCCCAATCCATCTTTTTCCGTCGCTACTGTTACGTTCGGGAAATCAGAACTATCTTCCGCAATCATCATGACAGTTGGGAATTCCTTATGCATGTAGTAATTCAAACGTTTAACAAAGTAAATCGCACCATCATTTGTGCCTCTATCACGATTACCAGCCCAATAAATGAGGTTAGATACCGCATCGATACGAATACCATCCATATGATACATATTTACCCAGAAGGCTGCTGATGACATTAAGAAGGAACGTACTTCTTCATTCCATAAGTTAAAGTTCATCGTACCCCACTCAGAGTTTGCGTCATATTCATTTGGATACTCATATAACGCTTCACCATCAAAGTAACGTAAACCAAAGTCATCCTTTACGAAGTGAACAGGCACCATATCGATGATGATACCTATTCCAGCCGCATGGCAACGATCGACAAAGCGGTTAAACTCCTGTGGATTTCCATAACGACTCGTTAAGGAATAGTATCCACTTACCTGATATCCCCAAGATCCATCAAATGGATACTCACTCAATGGCATTAACTCAATATGTGTATATCCATTTTCTTTGATATATGGAATCAGTTCATCTGCAAGCATGTCATAGGAATATGGATGTTCACCATTACGTTTCCAACCACCAACATATAGCTCATAGATATTCATTGGCTTATCAAAGTTTAAACTACGCTCTTGGAGCCACTTATCATCTGTCCAAGTTAGTTTGTTTAAATCAACCAGCTTGCTTGCTGTATTTGGTCTTGTCTCACTATAGAAAGCAAATGGGTCTGCTTTATATAGAATGTTGCCTGTTCTTGTTTGAATCTTATATTTATAAACTTCCCACTCGTTTAAATATGGAACTGTGATTGTCCATACACCTTGGAAGTTCATTCTTTCCATCAAAATCTGATTCTCATCCCAGTTTGTAAATGATCCAACGACCCATACATTTTCCGCATGAGGCGCATACACTGTGAAGCGAACCCCTCCGTCCACAAAATGGGCACCAAACACCTCATATGCATTCAAGGAATGGCCCTGATGAAACTCTTCAATGATACGTTCTAAATTCATATGTGATCCTCCGTAACTACGTTACATTTATTTTAACATTGCCAGTATTGAATAGATACAGATAGATGTCAAAAAACGTATAAACAAACATAGAATTCCAAACAAAAAGATGCAGATATCAACCTGCATCTATCTGTATTCAAATTTCTTAGGAGAATAAAGGTTTAAGTACTGCTGCTAACTCATCCTTTTCCTTCTGTGCTTCAGCCAAGTCTTTACCTAAAGTTGTAAAGTATGTCTTAATCTTAGGCTCTGTACCAGAAGGACGAACCACGACTGTCGCACCATCTTCTAAACCAAAGATTAGTACATTTGCCTTAGGTAATCCTGTCTCTTCAGGCTTATTATAGTCTGTTACAGATACAACCTTGCGTCCAGCAAATTCTACTGGTGGATTTGTACGTAGAGTATTCATAATACCAGCCATCTTATCCATGCCGGAAAGACCTGCAAACTCATAGCTATCTACCTGGTTAAGGAAACGTCCATACTGTGCATAGATTTCTTCCAAGCGTTGCTTGATAGAGGAACCAATACTACGGTAGTACGCAGCCATCTCACAGATTAACATAGACCCAACAACCGCATCCTTATCACGTACATAAGAACCCGCTAAGTAACCATAGCTCTCTTCAAAACCGAAGATGAAACGCTCTTCTTCACCATTTGCTTCAAGCTGTGCAATCTGATCACCAATCCACTTGAAACCTGTTAATGTATGACGTAATTCAACACCATAGTGTTTCGCAACTAAATCTGCTAGAGGTGTAGATACGATAGACTTAACAGCGACTGGATTCTTAGGCATTGTGCCCTTTTCAATACGTCCAGCACAAATGTAATCTAATAAGAGTACACCCATTTCATTACCAGATACAAGTTCGTAAGAACCATCTGGACACTTCATCGCAATACCTACACGGTCAGCGTCCGGATCAGTTGCAAGCATTAAGTCTGCTCCTACCTTCTTCGCAAGTTCCAATCCCTTTTCTAATGCTTCATAGATTTCAGGGTTTGGATATGAACATGTTGTAAAGTATCCATTTGGATATTCCTGTTCAGGAACGATTGTAATATCTGTAATACCCATATCGCTTAACACACGTGTTACAGGTACTAGACCAGTACCATTTAATGGAGAGTAAACAAGTTTTAAACCAGCAGTCTTACATAGACCTGGACGAACTTGTCTAGCTTCTGTTGCTTCATAGAGTGCTTCCTTGCAATCATCACCAACAAACTGGATAAGACCCTTGGCTACACCCTCCGCAAAGGAAATATATTTCGCACCTGTTAGTACGTCTGTCTTCTGAATCTGATCGTATACAATCGCAGCCGCATCATCTGTCATCTGACAACCATCTGGTCCATATGCCTTAAAACCGTTATATTTTGCTGGATTGTGAGATGCAGTAATCATGATACCTGCGTTACAGTGATAGTATCTTGTCGCAAAACTTAAGGCAGGTACAGGCATTAGTTCATCATAAAGACGAACATTGATACCGTTAGCCGCTAATACAGCAGCGGCATCTTTCGCAAATGTCCAACCCTTCAAACGGCTGTCATAACTAATCGCAACAGTTTGTGTACCACCCTGTGTTTTAACCCAATCCGCAACACCCTGTGTAGCTTGGCGAACAACCCAGATATTCATACGGTTTGTACCAGCACCAAGAGTACCTCTTAAACCGGCTGTACCAAACTTCAAGGATACTGCAAATCTTTCCTTGATTGCTTCTTCATCATTTTCAATACTAGCTAATTCTGCATGTAAATCGAAGTCGATTAAGTTTGCAGATAGCCAACGTTTATATTCATCTAAATACATAATTTCTAGCTCCTTATTCCTATTTTAACATAAGAAAAAAGAAAGATGTCAAAACATCTTTCTCCCCTTATCGTTATCTATTAAGCAATAACTTTTTGAGCGCGAAGAACATCTTCAATTGTCTTAACAGCTGAGTCTTCGTCGTCACCTTCACAGGAAATTGTAATTTCAGACTGTGTTGGAATACCAAGTGACATAACACCCATAATGGACTTCATATTCACTGTACGTCCCTTATAGGATACCTTTACTTCACTCTTAAACTTGCTTGCAGCATTTACAGCAACTGTAGCAGGACGTGCGTGTAATCCTACTGGGTCAACAACTGTAACAGTAATCTCTTTCATTGGTTTATCCTCCTGATAATTTTTACTTACTATATCTGTATTTTATAACATACTTGTTTCATATACAAGCGTTTACATTGTAGGAAGTTGCAATTCGATACAATATTTCTATGTTAGAAATTTACTTATGATATGGCTCGTTATGTAGAATGCGGAAGCTACGATAGATTTGTTCTACCACTAAGATTCTACAAAGCTGATGTGGGAAGGTTGCTTTTGATATACGCCAACGGAAATCAGCACGCGCAATTAGCTCACTACTCAAGCCCAAAGAACCACCAATCACAAATGTAATCTTACTTCTAGCATGGTTATAACAATCCTGAATTTTATTTGCTAAAGCCACAGAATCGATATCTTGTCCTGCAAGATCTAACAAGATGAGATATTCATCATCACGTACATTCTTTAATAACCGCTGCCCTTCTACAATCTTTACTTGCTCATTTTCAGCAGCGGAATTTGTCTCTGGTGCTTTTTCATCCTGTACTTCAATTACTTCAATCTTATCGTATGGACGGATACGCTTTACATACTCAGCGATACCTTCCTTCATCCACTTCTCTTTCAGTTTGCCACAGGCAATAATTTTAATCATTGTAAAACCACACCAATCTGCTTACTTTCACCACCACGGATAATAGATACATTTACAGTATCACCAGCTGAATGCATGTACAATCTTGCAAGCACATCTTGATAAGATGACATTTCAATACCATCAATCATAGTGATGATATCTCCTTCCTGAAGACCATCTCCTGTATCTGTCTTTTCAACTACCGTTTGAACATATAATCCCGTCTTCATATCTATGCTAATGCCATGCGCACTCTTCTCATATGCAAGCATACTCGATACATTGCGCACCACAACACCTAGTGCCCCACGCATCACTTTTCCATTTGTCTTAATTGCATTGTAAATTAGCTTCATTTCATTTGCAGTGATTGCGTATTCCATACGGGAATTTCCCTGATATGGTTGACTTGCCACAACTCCAACAAGCGATCCATTTAAGTCGATAACTGCACCACCTTCTTGAATTGAAGTAATTGGTGTATCCATTTCTAACATAGAAGATAACCAAGTAGTCGTACTACTCATACGCCACACACCTGGTTCTGAAGTAATACCACTGCTAACAACAGCACTACCCGTTGTTAGATTTCTACCACTCATCACCACGACATTAGCTCCCTGCGCTAAAGCATTCGTATCTAAAATCGTAAATGGTTTTACCTCAAAGTTTGTAGTAACCTGAATCACTGCTAGTCCACTTTCAGTATCATCTCCAACAATTGTAGAACTAACACGCACACCACTATCAAATACTACATTAGGACTACCATTCTTTATAGCCTTTGTAGTTGTTAATATATGTACTGTTTCCTTCTCTTTTGCAATGATAATACCACTATAGTAAGAACCATCACTTTCAACAGTCACTACACTACTTCTGCTCTTTTCAATCGCATTGGTATAGTCTGATGTTGTATAGTTTGTACTATTCATATCCTCAAGGGAATTATTACCTGTATTATTCTTTTGAAGATTCCTAATCAACATCATTGTTAGGACTAGATTCCATACCAATAATAGCGCTAACGCTACCGGCATCAACTTTTTCATCATATATACCCTTTCTAATCATCTCATATTGCCCTGCTGCACATACTAGTAAGTATTCATGCAGTGAGCCTCGATGATTTTGTAATGCATGTATTGTTGTATCTAAAGCTTTCTTGCGTGTATTTGCTTGTTCACTTAAATGCGCAAGAATAATCATTTTAGTTTTCTCTGTAACAATTTGATCTAGTACAGCTGCACAATCTTCGTTGCACAAGTGCCCTGTATCACTGTAGATTCTCTGTTTGGTAAATTGTGGACGACTTGTTGCCATGAGCATCTGTACATCATGATTAGACTCTAAGACGATGTAATCTGCATCTTTGATACGTGGAATATGTTTCTCGTTGATATATCCCGTATCTGTGATATATACCAGTTTTTCAATTCCATTTTCAACAATATATCCAACTGTATTTAACGCGTCATGCGATAGTGCAATTGGTGTAAAGCGCAAAGTTTCAATCGTAAAGGAAGAACCGGGTTTTACATAAAAGGTATCTATATTTGGTATCTCAATCGGAGAATAGATTGGTAATGATGCGAAATGTTTAATTTGAGAAATATGATCAGAATGATTATGTGTGATTAAAACTGCATCTAAATCATCCAACGATATCTCTAGTTCTTTTAAGCGTTCAAACAGATATTTTTTTGTTGTACCACAATCAATCATGACTTTTGTAGTACCATCCACAATCACAAAGCTATTCCCTTTTGAACCACTCGCTAATAATGCAAATTCCATCATCAATTCAAACCCTCACAATCCATCAATGCAGAACATGCATTCACTGGCTCATCGTCCTTATATAAGCTAAATGTTAAATGTGGCCCAGTAGCTTTACCAGTCATACCAATCTTGCCGATTACATCACCTTTTCTAACGATATCATCAACTTCTAATGAGCATGGTAAGTACATATGCCCATACACACTCTGATACCCATTGTGGTGGTCAATGATTACATAGTTACCCAACTCATCTGTATAACCCTTCTCTTTGACACTTCCTGCATCAACAGCCAGTATATTTCCCCATCGATTATATCGATTGATAAAATCAATCGACTCAAACCCTGCATAACATCCATACTCACAAATGATTTCAGGATGTTCAACAGGATACGCTAAGCTACCACTACCAATAGCTAAATCACTATTCTTTCCAACCGCAATCACTTCATCTTGTCCAGCTGCTGTTACAACAGATGATAGTTCTTGTCCTGTATTTAGTACTCCATTTACCCATGTTTCATGATAGAGTACATTCTTTGAACCATTCGCACCAATTTGTCTAACCACAGTTTTACCAGTTTCAACTGTATTATCTTCTAATACAGAAGTCTTATAGAACAAGGTCTCCTTCTGTAGTCTTTGTTTAAAAACATATATATCAATTGGTGAAGTAAAATACGTTACACATAGTTTTGTACCTGCAGTTAATGTTTGGTTTATATCTGTAATTACATCTTGATTGATACGCATTAATTGCTCTGCAGTTAAACCATAATTCTGTAAACCTATCGAAGCTAATGTATCTCCTTCTTCAACTGTATAGTATTCAAGATTCTCGTTATCACCATAGGATAAGTAACGTAATACTTCTTCTTCCGTAGTCTTTATCTCTCCTACGGATGCGTACGCATCCGCAATCTGTATTGTTTGATTGATTTTGAAACCCATTATCATTTCACCATATTCCATTAAATTTGGAATTGTCTGGTGCTCATGAATAGCTTCTAGTGTATCCTCATCAATAAAATAGGATAAATACTTCTGTAACGCTTCTTGATAAATTTCTTCTGATTTCACAAAAATTCTTGCATACTCTTTATCTCCATCGGAGAAAGAGATTGATTTACAAGCAATGCTGTATAGAGAATGATCATCTAAATACTGCATGATTTCAGCATCAACATCTGTATATACATTTGAACTCATCTCTTCAACAAGATACATGTTACTAGCAATACTGATATGTGTATTTGGAAACATGCTCGCATACTTTGTTTCATAAACGGTATTTAGATGTTCATCCATGTAAGTTTTATCTTTTATAATACCTATCAACTTTTGATCTTTATACAACTTATATACTTTATGTATATCAGAAGTAATCGTTTCTACAGTTTGGTTAAAATCACCAACTGTTCCTGCTACAACACCCTCATAGGAAGGATAGAAAAAAGAAGGCACGATTACAATTGCGATTGATAACACTAAGCATATTGTTACAGCAATCAAATTTTTCATGCCTTCCTCCTTCATTATTGTGGTTTATTTGGGGCAATGTTATATAGTGCGTTCGTATCTGCTTCAAAGGCTACATAAACTCTACCTGTCGCACCATTACGGTGCTTTGCTAGATTGATTTCTAAACGTTCTGTTCCAGATTCTCTAGCTTGTTCTTTCGCTTCTTCGTTATAGTAGGACTCACGATACAACATCATAACAATATCTGCATCCTGCTCAATCGCTCCAGATTCACGTAAGTCACTTAACATTGGTCTTTTATCTTCACGTGCTTCAACACTACGACTTAACTGAGATAAGGCCACAACTGGAACCTTTAGTTCACGCGCAAGTGCTTTTAAGCTACGAGAGATATCGGATACTTCTTGTTGACGGTTTACACCAGAACGATCGGATGGTCCACTGATCAACTGGATATAGTCAATCATAACCATGTTTAAGCCATGTTCTGCTTGTAGTCTACGACACTTTGAGAAGATTTCAGGAATCTTAATTCCTGCCATATCATCAATATAAATATTAGAAGCCTTTAACTCTGCTGAAGCTTCATTAATACGATTCCATTCTTCATTTGTTAAACGACCTGTCTTTAACTTATCGCCTTGAATATGACTCTTCGCACTTAACAAACGCATCGCTAACTGTTCTGCACCCATCTCAAGTGAGAAAATCGCAATTGCACCTTTTTGAGCTTGTGGAATAAGCGCAGCGTTCATTGCTAAGTTTAAGGCAACCGCTGTTTTACCCATAGATGGACGCGCAGCTAAAACAATCATATCTCCGCGCTGTAAACCATGTGTAATACGGTCAAGATCATTAAAGCCTGTCTTTAAACCAGTAATCTCAGATGAATTCTGAGATGCTGCACGAATTGTCTTTAGTACTTCATTTAAGACATCATTAGGATTTTTAAATTCACCAGCTTTACGATTACGAGATACATTTAAAATTTCTTTCTCTGAACGATCAAGATAATCATTCAAATCTGTCTGTCCATTAAAGCCTTCTTCCACAACTCTTTCAGCAGCTTCAATCATACGACGCATCATCGCTTTATCACGAATCAAATTAACATACGTTAATGTATTCGCACTTGTTACAGCAGCATTCATTAAATTTAGAATGTATTCCATTCCACCAGACTTATCTAAAAGATCTGTATCCTTTAAACGTGTCGCAACAGTTGTAGAGTCAATCTGTATACCTTCTTGATACAGTTCTTCGCATGCATGATAGATACGACGATTTGCTTCAATAAAGAAATCATCAGCCTCAAGCCCTTCCTCTAGTGCTGTACGAGAAGAACTTGGGTATACAAGCATGGTTCCAAGTAAACTAGCTTCTGCCTCTGGTGCAGAAGGCAATACGCGTGGCATATTTAGTTCTCACTTCCCAGTACTTTCACAACGATTGTACCGATAACATTTTTGTGTAGTTCAACTTTGACTCTTGTTGTACCAAGACTATGAATTGGCTCGGTATCAATAATCTTACGCTTCTCAACTGTAATGCCTTTTTTATTCAAAGCTTCAACAATTTGCTTTGTAGAAACAGACCCGAAGACTCTTCCTTCTTTGCCAGACTTCACTGTGAAAGTAATTACGGTCTTTTCTAATAAAGCAGCTTTCTCACGTGCTTCTTGTTCACGCTGTGCTTCTAGTGCAGCCTCTTCTGATTTCTGTTCTTTTAAGATTTCTAAGCTAGCCTTAGATTCTGCCACCGCAAGTCCTCTTGCGATTAAGAAATTTCTTCCGTAACCGTCTGAAACATCAACGATATCTCCACGTTTACCTACTTTTTTAACATCTTGTTTAAGAATTACTTTCATCTTCTGCCTCCTTCTTCTGTTGTTCAATAATATTAATTAACTCTTCTTTGAGTTCTTTTACTGTCGCATCCTTACGTTGTGTTGCGGCAGCTGTCATATGTCCACCACCATGCATGGCTTCCATAATTGCTTGTACGTTAATTTCACCATTTGAGCGAGCAGAAATACTATTGATTCCTGTACTCTTATCCTGTGCGATAACAAAGGCTGCTTTTACATCTTGAATACTTAATAAACTATCCGCAACCTGACTCATAATAGAACGTGTAATCTTCTCGTTTTCTACAGCCGCAATTACAATACCATCTGGATAACTTTCACTTGCATTCATAATTGCACTCTTTAATGCAAACTCTTCATACGTATCTTTCAGATAGTCATACGCCACCTGAGGATCAGCTCCAAGTTTACGTAAAGCACTCGCCGCATCATAAGTACGTACACCTGTTCTTTCACGCCACTTGCGTGTATCAATTGTCATACCTGCAAGCATGAATGTCGCTTCTAATTCAGAAATATCTACTTTACTTGATACAAACGGAATCATTTCTGTCAATATTTCACAAGTACTAGAAGCACCTGCTTCGATATAAATTAGAATTGGCTTTACACCCATATCTGTACTTCTGCGATGATGATCAATTACCACAATACGTTTCGCCATCTCTAATAGTTTTGCACCATTAGACTGAAGAATGTTATGATGGTCCGTCATGATGACAAGTGTATTATCCTTTAGTTGGTTAATTGCTTCACCTTCTGTCACAAATGTTACGCCTTCTGCTAGTTCCTGCTCATTTTCTTTCATTGCAGCTTCTAGCTTTTCTTCAATACCACCAGTCTTAGCAATAATACTGACCGGTTTATTGAAAGCAGATGCCATTTTAGATAAACAAATTGCAGAGCCAATACAGTCAAAGTCAGCATTCTTATGTCCACAAATAATTACATTAGAAGAATGTTGAATGAGATCGCGTAATGCATGTGCCATAACGCGTACACGCACACGACTTCTCTTCTCAGCAGCTTCAGTTGAACCACCAAAGTATTTAACATCTTCACCAACTACCTGAATCGCAACCTGGTCACCACCACGCGTTTGCGCAAGATCCATTAACTTTGTAACTGTCTCATCTAGCTCCGCAAAGTTTGAACTACCCTTGGCGAACGCCATAGACAATGTGATAGATACTTCAGCCTTCTGTGAAGCCTTACGTACAATATTTAGAATTGAGAAACGATCTGCCGCAATCTCACGATAGATTCTTTCATTGAGTACTAATAAATAACGATTGTTATTTAATCTTCTAGAGAATACACCATACTGTTGGAAGTATTCATTGAGTGGTGTACGAATTGTCGCATTAATATTTGCAATATCCGCATCATCCGCATACATCGTACTTTCTTCATAGTTATCAAAACTTGCTAGACCAAGTACAACATGTTCTTCATTGTACTTACCACGGTACTTATCTAAAAGTGTAATATCTTTAAAGAATATCGTTGGCGCATTTTCACGCTTACTTACTTCATAAACATATTGGTCAATCTGAACATTAACCTTTTCCGTTTCCCCGGAAATAATGTCATTGGCTTCAGGTAACCAAGTCAGTAGTTTAGAACCAATACGATCTAGTCCTCTTTCTTTAAAAAGTTCACTCTGCCATGTAATGACATAGTTTTCATCGTAGTTCATCATACCTACGCCACCAACTAGATACGCATCCGCGTAAGAACCACCTAGATACTTTTCTAGACCAATGGACTCTTCTTCATTTGCAGATTGGAAAAACTCTAAGAGATATACTGCTATTAGAGCTTCCGCAATCAACACCAAGATACCTGGCAAGATATTTAATTTAAAAATCAACTGCAATAAGATAACAACCGCAAGTTGGATAGCAAGTGCCACAAAAACAAGTTGTTTAATTCGATTCATTTTTTGTTGCATGATATCCCTCCTCTACTATTCTCTGATGCATATTTGTCGTGATATATAAAAATCCATAAATCGCAACTGGAAATGACAATACTATCGCTAAGATAAACACTACAAATGTTAAGATTCTGCGACTTTCCTTTGCCATTAATCCAATCATAACCAGTAGTCCAACAACACCCATCGCTGTTAGATAGAAATACGCAAATGTTCCTAACGCTGAAATAATTGTTAGAGCTGGTTCTGTTTTAATATAACCAGAACCAATATATAAATACCCAAACATTCCAACTAGTGCTACATATCCAATCCACTTAGGTGGAAAATATAGATAGAGCGGCGTTGATTCAGGCACCTTCATACGTAATCTCTTGAGTAATAATCTTGATGAAATATGTGTCACGATTGCCTCTAATACACCTAGCATCAGCGTACTTACAAAGAATACATTACGCAATAATACGTTGATATCCACATTTGAATTCACCGCTAGGCCCATTGATTGTTGCATCATATCAAAAGTTTCACGTAATTCTAATACAAGCTGATCGAAACTAACACCAAAAATAGCCACATTAATCACAACCGCAAGTAGTTCTGTAAGACCCCCAAGAACCATCGTTCTTAATAATAATCTCTTACTCTCTACATTTTGATAGATACCACATCCATATACCAAACCAATAATCGCTTCCGCGACAAAGAAGAATACTGCAAATGGACTTGCGAAAATAAAGGACACAAAGATGATAGCAGTTAGAACCATCAAGCTATCACGCAGCCCATATTTTGCCCCAAAATATACCATTGGTAATGGTAATAGGAACACAAACATACTGCTGAATGTTCCTTGGAACTGTCTATCAATTAACATAAATACGCCGATTAAGGCAACCATCATTGCCCCTTCGGTAATCTTTCTTACATTTTGATTCATAATATTCTCCCAAAAAGCACTATAAAAAGTCGCTTTTCGCATGCCAATATTATATCATATCCAAACAAATTCGATTCCCCTAGCTTTCGCTAAATCACTTTCATTGAAAGTCTCATCATTTTATCACTTTTATAACAGTATTGAATTCTGCTATGATACTCCCCAAGGAGGCCCTTATGTTAACAAAAATTCTCTTTTTTCTGATTAAATTAATTACTTCTATTCATAACACAATTTTGACGTGGAATGATAATAATCTGATTGGACTATCTGATAAAGACTTACATTTTATGGTAATAGGTATCCTTGGAATTTTGATGATTGCGATTATATATCCATTCTTCAAATTCCTCGCAAAGCGACATCACTTTCTAACATTAACTTTTATCTATGTATTTACACTCATTATTGTGATTACCTTTGCGATTGAAATTGGTCAAGGCATTACTCATACCGGTACAATGGACTTCGTTGATATTGTGGCAGGTATAGCAGGTTTTCTATTAATGTATATTGTACTAGCAATTATTACGAGTGTTATTAGTGGTATTCTCTATCTCATGAAGCAATCAAAGCAGTAAATTTTCACTCTCCATATTTTCTCAGTTTGATATAATAAACAGTAGAGTATCGGGGTGTGGCTCAGCTTGGTAGAGCGCTTCGTTCGGGACGAAGAGGTCGTGAGTTCGAATCTCGTCACCCCGACTATTGAAAAATCCGTCAATGACGGATTTTTTTACTACCACTTTGCATTAAATACATATTGGTCTAAACGTTTAAAAGCTTCTTGTACACGTGTGAAAGGTAGTGCCAAATTCATACGAATACTATATGGTCCATGAAACATGCGTCCATCTTGCCAAGCAACACCAACACGATATCCAGCTTTTTCGACTTCTTCGATTGTTTTAGCGTGTTGCTTACACCACTTCTCACAATCAATAAATAACATGTATGTTCCTTCTGGCCTCATTAACTCTACGCCTTCAAAGTTCTCTCTGATATACTCCACTGCATAATTCACATTAGAAGTAATCACTTCTCGTAGTTCTTCTAACCATGCATGCCCTTCTGGTTTATAGGCACCAATTAATGCATGCATGGACAATACATTCATATTATTGTAGTGAGATTTTGAGGCTTTCGAACGAATTCGATCATGTAGTGTCTGATTGTAGATGATGTGATAGGCTCCCACTAATCCTGCAAGATTAAATGTTTTACTCGGTGCGTATAACGCAACCACATTTTCGTGTGCCCATGCATTTACAGATTGGGTAGGAATGTGCTTATATCCCTCTAATATAATATCTGACCAGATTTCGTCAGAGATAACAACCACATCATTGCGTTCATAAACTTCCATTGCTTTTTGAATCTCATCCAACTGCCACACACGACCACAAGGGTTGTGTGGGGAACAGAAGATTGCCACATGAATATGATTTTGCTTAATCTTCTCTTCCATATCTCGATAATCCATCCGCCAGATACCATCTTCATCCTTTACGAGTGGACTATGTACAATATAAAATCCATTATTATTCAAGCAATGCGTAAATCCAATATATGTCGGACTATGTACTAATACCGCATCTCCAGGAGATGCGTAAGCGGTTAAAGCAGACAACAAACCACCCAGAACACCATTTTCATATCCAATATGTTCTGGCAATAATCCTGTTACTCCATTACGCTTATTTTGCCAATCGATGATACTCTGATAGTATTCTTCGCTTGGCGCAAAATATCCAAATGCAGGATGATTCACACGCTTTATGATTTCTTCCTGCACAGAAGGAACTGTAGGAAAGTTCATATCCGCAATCCACATTGGAATTACATCAAAACCTTCATCAGGCAACTCAGGTTTTCCTGCCATCCCTATACCATCAACCGCAATCGCATCTTTGCCATGACGATCCATAATTGTTGTAAAATCATATTTCATCGCAGAATCCTCCTAGTGATTCAAACATCTCTATTACTATCATAACCCTTACACCAAATAATTTCATTAGATGAAAAAATGAAGCGAACTTTTTCCAGTTCACTCCATTTATTGTTCATTCTTTTTATTTAACTCTTCTGTTGAGTGATGCTCAATTGGAGCCCAATGTACTTTTGTAAACAATGCCTGTATAGAAATTGGTAGATATGACAACAAGAACAATGGAAACAACAATAAATGCTTAACTTTAGCCCAGTTATTGGTCTCAATACGATCCCATTCCATACCAACTGTGATAGCCCCAATAATCATTAAGGATACCCACAAGCATCCGATAGTTTTAAATACAAACCACAACATCTCTCTTTGGAAGACAAGACGAACATAGTATGGCATTAAACCAGCCGAAGCTAGAATCCATAATACAAAACCAAGAATTGCAATTGTTAATAATCCAGCTGGTAATACTGTCATCAAGATATCATAGAATGCAAGACGTCTTCCCTTTGCAGTGATGACACCTTTTGCTAGATCACCCAAATATTTACCATCAATCTGATAGAAACCCTTTGCCCAACGCATACGCTGTTTCCAAGATTGTTTCCAGGTAGATGGTTGTTCATCATATAAAATAGCAGTATCACAATAGCCAATCTTTAATTGATTAATCGTACTTACTACTGAGAATTGAATATCTTCTGTTAGAAGGTAGTATGGCCAGCCATTATTATCTTTCATTACTTTCGCTGAAACAACAAAGCCAGTACCTGAAATCATACACTGTGCCCCCAACAACATACGTGGGTAATTTAAGTGACGTGCCTCATGCATAAACCAGATAGAGTATGCTGCTGTTAACCAGTTTTCATCAAAATTCTTAGAGTTACGATATGTCGTCATCGCATCAAATTCACCCGTATCGAATGTCTTATTTACTTCATATAAGAAATTCTTATCGATGATATTATCCGCATCAAATACCATGAAAGCCTCATAGTAATCTTCACCCTTCAACTCAATCACATGATGGTAAAGAAAGTTTAATGCATACCCCTTTCCAACTTCTTCTTGGTTGAAGCGTTCATATACAATCGCTCCATGATTACGAGCTACTTCAGCAGTCTCATCTGTGCAGTTATCCGCAACGACATAAATATCATACATGTCCTTTGGATAAGTCTGATTGTGTAAACTATCTAATAATTCACCAATAACACCTTTTTCATTACGGGCAGAGATAAAAATTGCATATCGATGATTCTTCTTTGCGTCAGGTAACTTTGGAACCTTGCGTTTAAACATACTTACCGCAATATATACAATCTGATATAGATATAACAAGATCATTAGTCCAAAGATAATGTCGGTGATTAATGTAAACTGTTCAAGAAATTTCATTTGACCTCCGTACACACACCATTTATTGTTACATACTTTCTAGCATGTGTGTTAAAATTCTTCTATGCAAATTCAAATTCTACCCATGTTACCGGATTTCATCGTTTTAGGATGTTTATATTATTTTGTCTTTTTACAAAGATGGAGACAACTACCAAAAAAGAAGCTGATTTGGTATAGTGCACTCTATCTGTATATATGTGTCATGATGATGTTAACACTAATGCCTATCATCATACACATCCCTAATATATTCAATGGATTTTCATCAAAGACAAACTTCTATCCGTTTATTGACTGGCAGTTACAACGCGGAGATTATCTAACTGAGTCATTATTAAATATATCATTGTTTATACCATTTGGCTTTTTAATTCGCAAAAACACAAAACTTACACCACTACAAATAATTCTAACAGGATTCCTATTTAGTATCTGTATTGAAATTCTACAACCATTACTATCCTTTGATAGAGTTAGTGATATCAGTGATGTCATCACCAATACAATTGGAACCTATATTGGCGTATTCCTTTATCAATTTTATAGACACAAATGAGGTAAACCAAAAAGTTGAATTACAACTTAAGAGGTTTACCTCATTTTATTACCCACTTGATAAAGCACCATCAAACTATGTTAACGTTTTTCTTAAAACTGAGCATAATTGTGAACTAGCACCGTCAAAAGACTTATAGAATTGAGCAGCAGAATCATTGTCTGCTTGGATTAGAAAATATTGATTTATATTACTTTCCAAACATATCGTTTCTAATTCCCGAAATAAACTTTTCGCAACCCCTTTGTGTCTAAAACTAGGTAATATATATACCCAGTCAACATAACACATCCTATAATTATCCTGAAGACATGTATAAAAATGATACTCCAATCTGCCGATCACTTTATCATTTTCATACGCCAATAACGACTTACACAACCCATCGTTGTCTTTTGCTAAACGATCAATAATAGCTTCATCATCGACAGTATCTGTCATCATTAAACTCGGCTCTAAAGAACGGGCAATTTTTAGATACTCTATATAATCTCGTATATTCTCTTCAGTGAGTTTTTTTATTTCTATCGCCACACCTGAAACTCCAATCTATTTTATCAAAAATAAAATTCATAAGCATAGGAATCACACGTCCTACTATTCCACAAAATTACTATGTAATATCATTTCTTTCAATCATAAAACGAAATTGTACTAATACAAACATAGCACTTATACCTACAATGTCCATGATTATTTATGCTATCCATCAATATATATTAGAAGAAAACCTAAAGATATTGACACAATTTCAGTGGATTCTCATCAAAGACAAACTTCTATCCGTTCATCGACTGGCAGTTACAGCGCGGAGATTATCTAACTGAGTCATTATTAATATATCATTGTTTATACCATTTGGCTTTTTTAATTCGACAAAATACAACTCTCAAACCATGGCAGGTTATTCTCATTGGACTTTTCTCAAGTATTGGTATTGAAGTCTTACAACCATTACTCTCATTTGATCGCGTTAGCGACGTCAGTGATGTAATTACTAATACCGTTGGCACTTGTGTTGGTGTATATCTCTATCAAAGATATCTACTTAAAACAAATTCTAAGTAATAAAGCGATTAGCATCCATTGCTAATCGCTTTTACGTTATATCAACTACTTTATCGAGACATTTGATTCTTCTTAATGACTGCAGCCGCAAAACCTAAGATTGACATCAATAACATCGTCGCAAATGAAGTGATTCCATTTGTATCAGATGTTGGTGGTGTTGGTTTCTTTGGTTGTGTATAAGTATTTGTGAAAGTCGCAACTGGCATCTGTGTACCATCATCCTTCACAACCTTAGTTGCTACAACGAGTTGTCCATTATCATCTGTTACTGTGTAAGTAATTGTATAAGTGGACGCATCGTATGCATAGTTAGAATCACTACCAACCTCTTCACTGATTTCATAAACATAGCTTCCTTCTTCAGTAAATTCATACTCACCAAATTCAGTTTCACCTGTACCTGTAATTGTAACAGTCTTCACACCAGCTGTAGATCCCTGTGGCATTGGATTATTTGGATCTAATGACTTCAAGCGGAATGTGAATGTTGATGGATTTTCAGGACTTCCCACAACCACCTTATTCACAGGTGGATTAACCTTAACAGGATTTGGTTTATATACGTTTATAAATTCAGCTGTATTCACTTCTTCAGTACCCTTTGTAATTACAAGTTCTGATTGTAAATCACCATTTACATCCTTCACTTTGTAAGTGAACGTATATACTGTCTGATCGTATGTATAGCCTCTTGTAGAGCCTTGTACCTCTGTCAGTTCATACACATAGGTTCCTGGGAGTTTGAATTTAATTTCTCCGATAGAAGTTGTACCAGCACCTGTGATAGTAGCTTCCTTAACACCATTTAAACTTCCTTCTGGCATAGGATTATTCATATCTAATGCCTTAAAGTTGAAAGTAAACTTTGCAGGATTTGCTGGATTGCCTTCTATTGTCTTCTTAAGGTCAGGATTTACAGTAACCGGTGTTGGCTTGTAAGTATTTGTAACTTTGAAGCCTTCTGTTTGGCTACCAGTAATATTCTTATCATATCCTGCAATATCTGTTTCTGTAACTGTATACGCATATTCATGACCATCCGTACTGTCATATAAAGCTAAGCCAGTAAATGTATGTGTCCAGTTATTTGCCGCATTCAGCGTTACACGATCAATCTCTGTACCATCCTTAGATAGAATAATTTCCGCAGAAGTTCCTTCTGGTCCTACCCAAGTCTTTGTAACAGGAATATCAATCTTCTTCGTATTTGTATTTGTGACAACATAATTTGTCGCATCACCTGTAATCGCTGTTGTATATCCAGCAATCGTATCTTCTGAGACTGTATAAGTGATGAGCTTTCCATCTTTATACTTCGGCATATTTGTAAATGTATGTTGCCAGTTATTCTCAGCATTTAATGTAATATTCGCTACTTCTTGTCCATCTGCTAAAAGACGGATTGTTGCACTTTCTGCTTCCTTACCAATCCACTTCTTTGTGACAGGAATCGAAACCTTACCATCAATCGTATTTGTAATAGTGAAAGATGTAGTCATATCACCAGAATAGGATGTCGTGTAGTTTGCAACTGCTTCTTCCTGTACAGTATATTGGATCTCAGTACCGTTACGATATCTGAGTAATCCATCAAAGAGATGTTGCCATTGATTTGCACTATTTAAGTCAACTTCATCAACTTTCTCACCATCCGCAAATAATGTTACATGGACACTAGCAGGACGTAATGATTGTGCATCATTATCATCTACCCAAACCTTCTTAACAGGAATAACAAGCTGTTCAGGTGCGTGTGTATTCGCAATATCATAATTACTAATGCTTGTAGAATAATCTGCTACTGCATCTTCGCTGATTGTATAAACAATCTCTGTTGTTCCATTGAACTTCGGTAAATCTTCAAATGTAAATTCCCAATCAGTATCTTTCGTAACAGTCTTATTCTGCACTTCTACACCATCTGCGAGTAATCGTACTGTAATGGATGTTGGACGCTTACCATCATTATCCTCATCATCAACCCAGAACTTCTTACCAGAAATGGATACCTTTTCCTGTAGGAGTTTATTTGTAATCTCTAATGCAACTGTATCTGTTGGGGAGTCTTTATTCACCTTTACAGAAGTAGAAGTTACTTGATACTTCTTGCCATTGTAAGTTACTTGACCATCATCATTTGCACCAACTTCTTCTATAGAATATACAATTGGTGTCTTTGTAGTCGTACCATCAGTTGCAGTTTCAATATTGTATTGACGTAGATGTGTGAATTTTGCTTTCCAGTTGTCAGCAGCTGTCAAATCCAGCGTCTTACCTGTATCAACACCATCCGCAAGTAACTTCACAGTGATGGAGTTTACATCAGGGGTAGCGATTGGGTTACCATCCACATCTAACCATTTCTTTTCTACAGATACATCCATTACATCAATTAATTGGTTTGCAACTGCAGGTACATGACGCATGATTGTCTCATTGTTATAGATAACATTTGCACTATTGTATGCAATTGCTTCTGTTAGAGTCGCATCATACTTTGGAGCCTTCATTGTTAAGTAAGCTGATAAAACACGGTATGGTTCAAGAATCGTACCATTCTTACCGATAACTTTGATGGCTGTAA
The DNA here is from genome assembly GCA_938039295.1 of uncultured Solobacterium sp. GTDB lineage: Bacteria > Bacillota_I > Bacilli_A > Erysipelotrichales > Erysipelotrichaceae > Bulleidia. The sequence continues at coordinate 21,046 of CALHUY010000053.1, read as the reverse complement.
CCTGTGAATAATCAGCAGGTGTTGTAGTCCAAAGTGGGCTTGATAGCTCATTTACATCATTAGGATTTGGATATTTATCTGTACGATAGTAAATATCATACTGACTGCTTACATCAGTTGAACCAATCTTCAGTTCAACCGGACCTTGTAAAGTATTACTGAAAGCAGAATTTCTACCATCTCCAACGAACGGGAATACGTCGTACATCACAATCTTATTCATTGGTGTGTTGTAGTAGTTACGAACACTAATACGATATTGGAAAAGACCGCTTGTATTTGTAACATCCGCAAAGTCTGTTGTGATTGTCTTATTTGTGAATGCTCTACCGTAAACAGCAGCTCCACCTTCTATATTTGGTTCTAAACTACGGATATGTTTATCCGATTGAATACTCTCAACGTTATTACCTAAAATCTTAGAAGTTGCCTTCAAGATTTTCTCATTTGTAACACCGTTCATATTGATATCTAAGTCATCATTTACAAAGATTTTTGGATCATATTGCGCTGTTAGTTCTGGTGGAACACCATTTGTCCAGTTTTCGGCGTAGAAATACACTTCATTATTGTTATTTAACTCATCATTTTCAGCCTTACTTGGAATGATGTCATCATTGATAACTAAATCCTTAATATCAAAGGCCATATTTTCAAATTGATATGCATAGCCTGATGGCATCTTAATCTTAACCGCATCACGACCTGTATCATTGTAATTCTTAATGAATTCAAATGACCAGCCTTCAATATGATTGACTACACGTGTTACATATGTTTGTGAGTCGAAAGATACACCTAAAGGTAGTAAGTCAACGTATGTTGGATTCTTAAAATAACGGGCGCTAGATAATTCTGTTAAACTGAAATTCAAACGTGCTGTAAAACGTTCACCAGGCATACCAACTTTTTGGAAGAAAGTTTGTTTCCAAAGGTGTACCTTTTCATTAAATGGTGTAAACGAAGTATCCCACTCACTACTCAAGTTAAGTGGTGTCTTAGAACCATCATCATTCACCCTATTTGAAGTTACTTTAATTGTATTTTTTAGTGGCCTTGTTGCGCTATATTCCTCATGGAAAGGATCCATGAACATCATCTTGATGTTAAATATAACACTCATTGTTGGCTGGAGTGTTACGTCCTTTAGATAGATACCAACTTTCTTATACTGTGGCACAATCGCTGCCGCATTCGCAGGCACTAATGAACCATCATTAATTTGATCTAGATATGTCTGTAATTGTCTCTTACCAGCTTGGTTTGTTTCTCCCTTAAATAACCAGTATTGTCCATCTGGTGTAACAGGAAGAATGTCATATGTTCCGTCATCCTTATAACCTCTTAGTTCTACTTGATCCATACGGAATCCAATCTTAGAACCAAACGCAGCTAAGTTACCATAGACGGATGTTAGGAATAGACGGTTTTCAGTATCTACAACATCCTCTGTAAACTCAATATCAGTTAAAGGTTTATCTACTTTATTTATTAATGTAATTCTGTAGTCAACTTCTTGTACCGCTAAGCTATTCTGGTCAAACTTGATTGTTTTTGGACCACGCTTTGAAAGCATGCCGTCACCACTAAAGTCATCACCTGCTAAACGGAACTTCTTTTTATCTGACGCAAAGTTATGTTCATTTCCAGAAACTTTGCCAATCGTATCTTCCGCAGCACTTGGATTATATGGTAAACCCTGTAATGTTGCATTATTCTCAAATACTACTCGATCTGAACCGTTTAAATATTTCGCCCCTGGGAAAGATAGTCTTAACTCTGAATATCCTGGCAGATTATCACGATAGTTATCAAATAAATGTGGTACACCCGTCGGAACATCATATCGCAAGGTTACTGTCTTACCATCTGCACTTAATGTCCAATTTGGATTCTTTGCAGGATCAAAGTGTGCTGTCACTGTTTGACCAGCATAGTTAACATATGTTGGAAGTGTATCTGTGATGATAACCGAACGATATGAACGTTCGTATTGATTCAATCTAAAATTGAAGATGACATCAGATGTTCTATCATTAGATAAAGAATTTGGATCACCTTGCTTATTAATACCACCATAAACAAGCTGATTATCTGTTTCTTCACCTGCAACCTGCTTAATTAACCATGGATTCTTATACGTAATTGTATATGTCTGTTCTGTCAATGTTGCTAAATTAGTCTTTGAGCTATCATATAAACGTACAACTGGTTTTAATTCAAAATCCTTTGGCGTAATACCATCCGAAAAACTCATTACATAAGGAAGTTCCAATTTAACTGTTGTATCAATCTTATTCAGATAAATACGTTTAATAGTTCTCCCATCATTAGTAACGATTGTTTCTTCAGATTTAATAATAGGTTGTGTCTTTGCGGCTGGAGTAGAGAAGTTATCTAAGTAAGTATCACTTTCAATATTTCTTGTATCATTGAAATTCTTAGATGATTGCTTTGTATTTACTTCAACTTCTAGATACAAGCCTTCAATTGGTTGTGTTAAACCAGTACCGTCAATTTCGATACCTGTAGAAATATTATCGAGACCCCTCACTTCAGTTGGTGACGTTGGTTTCAGGCTAATCTTCAATGAGCCCTTAGCTCCAAAGTTTATTGACTCTGAAACCGGTGTTGGTGTAGCACCAACTGCATGAGTTGGTAAGATGTTTGTTAGTACCATATTCAACATCAAAATAACTGTCATAATATGGGAAAATAATCTCATTTTTCTATTTTTCATACTTACTAATCCCCTTTTACTTTTTGTGCTATTTCGTAATATACACTGTTGTAATTAAATTTTTAATTCTGCTAATTTAGTTGCATTTAATTCACATATATCCTGCCAGTTTCCTTGTAAAATGAAATGCGTTATAAAACAAAACTGCGCAGTCATAGTCACAACAAATTTTAGAGGATAATTTTGTAATCGTCAAAATCGATGCACTTGATTTTTAGACTACAAATGCCCCCTCATTTATTACTCAAAAGTCACATCATTTTTGGGAATTTAGAAGATAGTATTATGAAAACAAATTCATACACTGTAATCAAAATCTCTATACTACATCTACATTTTTTCAATTTCTTCTATTTCTGAAAAAATGATTTCATTGGTTTCCACTATCTTTATTTAAGTTGAAAATATTTCATTCGAATTCTATATTCTGTATAAATTCTATATATTATCTTAAGGAAAACTTAACATTTGCAAGCATACTATAATACTATTAACAAACCCTTTCAGTTTCCTCTATATTCGTATCAAATACACCACTCTACACTACTAGTTCAAAACTAAAAAAACACTCTGCAAATACATGCAAAGTGTTTCTTTGTTTGTTGTACTGTCCAATCCAGCAAATTAACGCTTGGAGAACTGTGGAGCGCGACGAGCACCCTTTAAACCGTACTTCTTTCTTTCCTTCTCACGGGAATCACGTGTTAGGAAACCAGCCTTCTTTAATGCTGGTCTGTAATCTGCAGAAGCTTCTAGAAGAGCTCTAGCAATACCATGACGCATTGCACCAGCCTGGCCAGTATAACCGCCACCTGCTACATTGATCTTGATATCGAACTGTTCCTTAGTTTCTGTGAGTACTAATGGTGAATTAACTACCATACGTAATGTTGCTTGTGGTAGGTATTCTTCTAAAGTACGACCATTAACTGTTACAACACCTGTACCCGGAGTCATGAAGACACGAGCAACGGACTGCTTACGGCGTCCTGTTCCAACATAAGTTACTTTCTTCTTAGTTGCCATCTTGTCTTATCCTCCTTACTTTACCTTTAGCTCAACAGGCTTCTGAGCTGCGTGTGGGTGTTCAGCACCTGTGTAAACAAATACATGCTTACGCTGTACATCACCCAATTTGTTATGTGGTAACATACCCTTGATGGCTTTTTCAACCCATTCAACAGTGTAGTTTTCACGCATAACCTTTGTACTTCTTGTACGAAGTCCTCCTGGATACATAGAATGACTATAGTAGAACTTCTTTGCATCCTGGTCACCACTAATCTTAATCTTGTCTGCATTGATTACGATTACATAATCTCCACAGTCAACGTGTGGTGTGTAGGCAGGCTTGTGCTTGCCTCTTAATAATGTTGCTACCTGAGTAGCTAGACGTCCTAATGTGCAGTCAGTTCCATCAACGATATACCATTGACGAACAACTTCACTTGGCTTTAACATAGTTGTTTGACGCATTTTTACTTTCCTCCATATGTAGTTTCCGGGGCTACATTGGCATGAAGTGCCATTTACCATTTTAGCCGTTGATACCCCGCAAGTCAATTAGATTATTTCGTTTCTTCTACTGAATTTGATACAATTTTTCCACTTTTGTTATAAATCTGAATTGGTTTGAAGATTGCTTGCTTTTGTAAGCGTTTCTCTAGTTGTGGAAGTAGGATATTTGCTAGCGGAATACCACGTTCTTCTTCAAGAATATGTAGTGAAGCTTCCCCTTGATTGATTTCATAATATCCCAATAGTTCTTGACTATGTCTTGTCGTCATCGCATAGAACTGATGGCTAGCATTCTCTTTAACTGCCTGCTCTAATATAGAAAGTTCTTGGTTTGTACAAGAGGTATCATCCCCCATTAAAAACTCACGAACCATTCCTGTTTCATCAAGTGCCAATGTCTTGAAGTAATCAACATACTCTAATGTTAGTCCTTCAGCAGGACTATTTTTATGTGGGAAACTTTTACGCTTCGCATCTAAAATCTCTTGAATATGAGATGGTTCATACTTATGCTTTCCAATTTCAATGAATACAGAAGCCATCATGCGAACCATATATCGTAAGAAACCCTTTCCTACAAATGCTAGTGTAATAACGCCATCCTCTTCTGTTAATGTGATGGAACGTACTGTTCTTACTTGATCTGGGTATTCTTCCAAAGAGCTAGAATTCAAGGATGTAAAATCATGTGTTCCAACAAGGTAAGGAATACCTTCCCTCATCTTTTCTACATCCAGATATATTGGGCATTGGAAAATGGTATCTTTTGTAAATACGTTGTATGGGCCATGATTGATACGGTAGTTATATTGTTTAAAGCGAACGTTATATCTTGCATGGAAACAATCATCCTCTTCTTCAACCGCCATGATATGAATATCATCTGGCAAGAAGGCATTGATTGCGCCCATCCACTTACGAGCTGGCATCTTGCGCTTTGTGTCAAACATGAATACCTGTGCACTTGCGTTTACCCCTGCATCCGTTCTACCAGATCCAATAACGTTTACCTTTTCCTGTGTAATACGTTCAATCACTCCTTCTAGGATTTCCTGAATGGAATCCCCCTTACGCTGTGATTGCCAGCCAGAATAATTTCTTCCAACATAAGATACGACACATTTATAGCGCATCATAATAGAATCGCCAATCCAATCATCACACTTAGAGTTGTAAAGGCACCAAGTAATAAGAAGTAATCTCGTTTTTCCATCTTTAAGACTTTATAACGTGTGCGCTTTTCTCCTGGCGCATAACCTCTAGCCTCCATAGCATTCGCAAGATCTTCTGCACGTTGTAAAGCAGATACAAATAATGGAACAATCAGAGAAAGAATCGCCATGACCCTCTCCATGAGTTTACCTTCCTTCATATCAACACCACGTGATTGTTGTGCCTTCATAATACGCTGTGTTTCTTCAATTAAATCAGGAATAAAACGTAGCGCAATACTAATTAACATGGCAATCTCATGTGCTGGTACATGGAATCTCTTTAAAGGCATCAACAAATCTTCAATACCTAAAGTCATATCTAAAGGTTTTGTTGTGGCTGTTAGACATGTTGTAATCATAATCATCAACATGAGTCGAATCGCAATATAAAGTGTTTGGAATACTGCGCCACTATAGATTACAAAACTTCCAAGTGTTAGTAATGGTTCTCCTGTCTTCATTACAAATGCATTAATGATTAATAAGAAGAATAACATCATCAACATTGGTTTCATAGATTTCCAAATAAAACCAAAGCTTAACTTCGAGATAAGTATCGTGCTAGCAGCTACTACAAAGATAACTCCATAACCAATCCAACCGGCTGGAATAAACACTGCAATTAACATCACTAGCATCGCAATGATCTTCGCGCGTGGATCCATCTTATGAATTGGAGAATCTAATGGCAGATAACGTCCCAGTGTAAAATTACCCATGATTCTTCACCTGCCTTACAATTTCTTTCGCAAGCGTTGGAATATCATTGATTTCATCTGAAATCTCGAACCCCTTCTTACGTAAGCTATCTTTCATCTGAATCAGTGCTGGCGGTAAAATATTCATACTACGGCATAGTTCAGGATTATCAAAGAACTTCTTTGTACTATCATGGAAACGAATTGTTCCATCTTCCACAACAACTACTTCATCACAATATTTATAAACCTGCTCCATATCATGTGATACGATCAGCACTGTCTTATTGTATTTACGGTTTAATGCATAGAATAATTCCATCATCTGTACCGTACCAATTGGATCAAGACCAGCCGTCGGCTCATCTAAGACAATAATCTTTGGATCCATCGCTAGGATACCTGCAATCGCTGTTCTTCTCTTTTGTCCACCAGATAATTCCAGTGGGCTCTTTTCATAATTCTCAACACCAAGGCCAACTAGCTTTAATGCGTCTTTTGCCTTTTTAATAGCCTCTTCTTCCGTACATCCAAAGTTCTTTGGTCCAAACGCAACATCCTTCAAAACAGTTTCTTCAAATAACTGATATTCAGGAAACTGGAAGACAAGACCTACATCACCACGTAAAGACTTCAACTTCTTTGGTGTTTCTTTTGCGTCAATTGTACGATCAAGAATATGAATTGTTCCTTCAGTTGGTAATAGTAATGCATTTAAATGCTGAATCAGCGTACTCTTTCCAGAACCTGTCTGTCCGATAATCGCTGTAATTTTATTTTCTGTAATATTAAGGTTAATATCCTTTAAAGCATCATATTGGTAAGGTGTACCGGTGCTATAGATATGTTTTACATGTTCGAATGTAATTGGCATAATTCTTCCACCAGTCCTTCCTGTGTAATATGTGATGAAACATGCAGACCACATGCCTGCAATTCCTCACTCAGCTTTAAGCTGAAAGGAATATCAAACTTCATCTTCTTTAACTTCTCTGGATCTTTAAAGATTTCCTTGGGTGTTCCTGTCATTGCCACATGACCACCATCCATCGCAATCACATAATCACTCTTAGCAACTTCATCAATGTCATGTGTAATAGAAAGAATCGTCAACTTGCTTTCACCATGTAATTCTGTAATGACACGTTTGATTTCATCTTTACCTTGTGGGTCTAACATCGATGTTGCTTCATCAAAGATGAGAATCTTTGGCTTCATTGCAAGTACACCAGCAATCGCAACACGCTGTTTCTGCCCACCACTTAATCGTGTAGGTTCTTGATTCAGATACTTTGTCATTCCAACAAGAGCTGCGTTTTCTTCAATGATACGGTCCATATCTTCTTGAGGCACACAATGATTTTCAAGTCCAAAAGCGATATCATCTCTCACCGTTGAACCAATAAACTGGTTATCTGGATTCTGAAAAACAATACCGATATCGGAACGAATCTTATTCAAGTTTTCTACATTTAATTCCTTGCCATCAATGATGATTGAACCAGATGCCTTTTCTAAAAGCCCTGCAATCAACTTCGCGATTGTGGATTTTCCACTACCATTATGTCCGATAATTGTTGTATAGGTTCCTTCCTCAATCGAAAAAGAAACTTCATCAATTGTCTTGGCACTTTCATCATATGCAAAACTGAGATTTTTTACTTCAATAATCCCCATGTGCTCTTATCTCCTGTACTTCTTACACAGCTTCTGTATATCTACAAAGCGTGCATATTATATCATTCTTTTTCACTTACACTCAAACTACAGACTTGAATCTAGTGAATTTATATCAAATTCATAAAATCGTATAAAAAGTTGAAGCTTTCACTCCAACTTTTTTCTTATGAAAACTTGTTTCTCCCTACTTCTGAATAGAGTAGTTCTGGTAGTTGCCGTTTAATACAGATGCTTGGTTGGCAACGTTTAAGATATCGCTGATAATAGCACCATCTTCTACGAATACCTTCTTTGTGATACCTTCTTCTGCACATTCGTAGCCAGCAGCCGTCATGATATCACAGAAAGCCTCACGGTTCTTTTCGCTATCGAATGATACATAGTGATGAATTGTCACAAGTGTATCTTGTTCAAACATACCGTTTAAGGAACTAGCTTCTGCTAATAATTCTTCTACAAAGTCTGGATTGAGATATGGATATACACCACATACTTCCTGTACTTCTAAAGAACGATCACTTGCGTCGTAAGTAGGCTGTGCTACTCCATCTCCATCTGACAAAGTTATAAAATGTACTTCATTATCATCGTCTTCTACTTCGTTATTTTCTGTTTCTTTCTGATCTTTTAATAGCTTTACTGCAATGACTGCACCAACACCGACAGCCACCGCAAGAGCACCAAATAGTCTATTTAACATCGTTGTCTCCTCTCTGTTTCTATAAGTCATATTTTAGCACATCTAACTAAAATACCCTAACGGAAACATCATCTACTTTTTTCTAAATAGGTCATAATACTAACCGCATTGGAAGCAGCACCCTTACGAATCTGATCTCCACAACACCAAAGACTAATACTATTTGCACGACTTGTATCCTTGCGTACTCGTCCTATATAGACAATATCTTGATTAGAAGTTTCTACCGGTGTAGGCACATGGTCTTCAATGAGTTCAACCCCAGGGAAGTTTTTCATCTCTTGTCGAATCGCATCCAAAGATAGTTCTTGTTCTGTCTCTACAGTTAGAGAAATGGAATGAGAGCGATATACCGGTACACGTACACAAGTGCAATTTACCTGCAATTCATCCGCATGCATGATCTTACGACCTTCATTGTGCATCTTCATTTCTTCCGCTGTATAACCACTATCTAGATATGAACCAATCTGAGCGATACAGTTATAGGCAATCTGTGCTGGGAAGACATTTGGATGAACCTCTTCTCCCTTATCCAACTGTAAAATCTGCTCACGTAATTCACGCATACCTTCAACGCCCGCGCCACTAACAGCTTGGAATGTTGTTGCAGTTACATGCTTGATTTTGGATAAACGATGAATTGGTGCAAGTGCCATAAAGGCAATAATCGTAGAACAGTTTGGATTAGCAACTACACCATGATGACCTAGTGCATCTTCACCGTTAATCTCTGGTATTACTAATGGAACATTATCCTGTAAACGGAAAGCACTGGAGTTATCAATGAGTACTGCATTTGCTTTTTGAATCCAAGGTAAATACTCCTTGGTAAGAGCGTTGGATACTGCACCAAGCACATAGTCTAGCCCATCAAAAGAATGTTCATCTACAACTTGTACAGTAATTCCTTCGCCATGAAACGATAATACACGTCCAGCTGATCTTGGGCTGGAGAATAAACGTAATTCTTCTACTGCAAGGTTTTGTTCTTCGATGCATTCTAGCATCTGTCTACCGACAGCACCTGTCGCACCTAAAATTCCAATTTTCATGCATGTTTCCTCTCTTCTTGAATAAATCTATCATAAATACAGCGAATCGCATTATGGAAGTCATGATTGGATACACCTACCACAACAGATAATTCATCTGCACTCTGGTTAATGACTTTAATATTAATCTTATGATTACCAAACTCACTTAAAAGTTGTCCTGAAGCACCAGGTACTTGTTTCATACCTCTACCTACAATGGCTACCATCGCTAAGTCTTCTTCTAACATCAATTCATCCGGTTCTAATTCTTTCTTGATCCTTGCAAGAATCTCATACTTGCATTGTTCAATCGCACCCTTTTGTACAATTACGGTAAATGTATCTACTGTAATTGGAACACTTTCAATTGAGATGTGATACTCCTCAAAGATAAACAATAATCTACGTAAGAAGCCAACTTCTGTTGAACTATGACTCTTTACAACTGTAAAGGATGCGTAATCTCTACGTCCTGTAATACCTGTAACGGTTGAAGTACCGTTAGCTTTATCGTATTCTTCGCAATCATCTTGAATAAATGTTCCAGGATTCTCAGGATCATTTGTATTCAAAATATGGATAGGAATATTCTTTTCACGTACTGGGAAAATCGCATCATCATGGAGTACATTCGCACCCATGTAGCTCATTCCTCGTAGTTCACTATATGTAATGACTGGAATCTGTTGTGGATTATCTATGATACGTGGATCTGAAACCAAGATACCAGATACATCTGTCCAGTTTTCATAGACTTCCGCATCCACAATATTGGCTAAGATTGAACCCGTAATATCACTTCCACCACGGCTCATAACTTTAATTTGTCCATTTGGTAAAGCACCATAGAAACCTGGAATAACATACTTCTTGTCCACGTCCATAACCTTATCCAAATTTTGCTTAATCTGATCAAAGTCAAAATCACCATTATATTTAAAGGCGATAACATCTTTTGCATCTAAAAACTCTGCACCTAAATATTCAGCCATGCATCGTGCTGTTAAATACTCACCACGAGAAACGATATAATCTACAGGCGCATGTGCATCTAACATCTCTTTGACACTAGCAAACTCTTTTTCCAAATCAATCTTTAAGCTAAGTGAATCACAGATACGTTGATATTTCTCTTTTACAAGATTAAAGATTGTTTCATAGGATACACCATAATTAATATGTGCATGTAAAAGATATAGTAAGTCTGTTACCTTGTAATCATCACGATTTTCTTTACCACATGCACTAACAACAATAAACTTACGATTCACATTCGCATCTACGATACGTTTTACTTTTTCAAATTGTTCTTTACTGGCTACAGAAGAACCACCAAACTTACTTACAATCATGCATTACCTCCGCTACAAATACCGCATCATCTTCCAATGTCTTCATCACAGAAGCCAACTCCACAAAAGACATTCTCTTTATAATGCATGTATCTTCATCAATTCTTTCTTCTATTACTTCTTCTATGCGATTTAGATTGATAGAACGTACGTAGAATGAGGACACTCGAGGCTTGTTATCTACGCAAACACTTACTCCAGATGAAACCTCAATATCTTGATGAAGTACTAAATCAATCAAATCCTGTACAACCGCATGTGCTGTTGGATAAGAGCCTGCACCCTGACCAACATAAGTCATTTTACCAAGTGTTTTAGAATCACTTTCAATCGCATTGAAGTTCGCTGGTATTGTCGCAAAAATATTCTGCTTTGGAATAAATGTTGGAATAACTGTGCCACTTACACTACTTTCATACTTTATACCTAAACCGATTAATTTACACACATAACCATGCTTGCATGCGTACGCAATATCCTTTGCACTGATATGACGAATCCCATAGATATCAAGATCCTGAATATTCGCAAGTACACCAAATCCTTTACAACTCGAAAGTACTACTTTATATGCTGTATCCATACCATCAATATCATCTGATGGATCAAATTCCGCATAACCACAATCTTGCGCTTCTTTTAATGCAACCACAAACTCTGAACCTTCATCACTCATCTTACTTAAGATATAGTTTGTAGTTCCATTGAAGATTCCACGGAAGCTTTCAATATCATCGATACGCTTAGTACGATCTAGATTACTCATCCAAGGAATTCCACCACCACAAGCAGCTTCATACTTCAAACTAACCCCACGTGTACGTGCAAGTTCTAAAAGCTCTTCCAAATGATTTACTAACATTTTCTTATTACTTGTCACAACATGCTTTCCGTTGAATAACGCTGCTTTGACATAGCTGAATGCCGGCTCATCACCACCGATACATTCCACTACCACATCAATTTCAGAATCATCCACAATGTCATAAATATCTACTGTCATGCGCTTATCTGTAATATCCTTTTCATAGCGCACTAATATCTTAGAAATCTCTAGTTGTGAGATTTCTTTTGTATTCTTTTCATCAACAATTTTTCTAACACCAGAACCAACTGTTCCATGCCCCAACAAACCAATCTTCATATAAACCTCTGTTTCTAAAATAGATACACTTGTATTTAAAACACAAACAGTGTATCATTTTTCTATATTTGAAACAAGAAGGAAGCCCTATGAAATATATTAGTACACGAAATAAAGAAAAAATTGTATCTATTTCCGAAGCGATTATACAAGGTCTCGCCGATGATGGCGGACTCTATACACCACAAACCATTGATCAAAAGGTAGATTTAGCCTCTACCCTTAAGATGAGTTATTTAGAGCTAGCCCAATACATTCTATCTCTTTTTTTAAGTGACTTTCGTCACGAACAAATCCAACAATGTGTTCAAAATGCCTATCAAAACTCATTTGAAAACAATGAAGTAGCACCACTATGTAAATACAACGATGGTTGGCTCATGGAATTATGGCACGGTCCAACCAGCGCCTTTAAGGATGTAGCTCTCACACTACTGCCACATCTATTAACAGCCGCATACCAAAATCAGAATGAAAATGATCTCATCTCCATTCTGACTGCGACAAGCGGTGATACCGGCAAAGCCGCAATCAATGGTTTCGCAGATGTTAAAAACACTGCTATTACAGTACTCTATCCAGAAATCGGTGTATCCGATATCCAAAAGAGACAAATGCAAACATCACTTGGCAAAAATGTTGAAGTCATCGCAGTTAAAGGTAACTTTGATGATTGCCAACGTATTGTAAAGGACGCGATGAAAGATCCAGTTGTGCTAGAGGCATGCAAACACATGAAACTTTCCTCTGCTAACTCCATCAACATTGGTCGCTTGCTTCCACAGATTGTCTATTATTTTGACTCATACGCAAAACTTGTAAATCACGGTGATATTCAATTGGGAGATTTTGTTAACTTTGTTGTGCCAAGTGGCAACTTCGGTAATATCCTTGCTGGATATCTTGCAAAACAACTAGGTTTACCAGTTAAGAAACTTGTGTGTGCTTCAAACTCTAACAATGTTCTAACAGATTTTATTCGTACTGGTACATACAATGCGAATCGAGCATTTATGCCAACGATATCCCCATCAATGGACATCCTAGTTTCAAGTAACTTAGAACGTCTATTATTCCTTCTTAGCAATCATGATGATGTGTTAATCAACCAATATATGGACTCTCTAAAGAAAGATGGTCACTACACAATCTCCGAAGATCTACGTCAACGACTACAAGAAAGTTTTGCGGCATATGATTGTTCAGAAGATGCATGTAAGAAAGTAATACATGATACTTTCCATAAGGAACATATCCTCATCGATCCACATACAGCAGTCGCTGTACATGCATGCCATGCATACAAACAGGAATCAAATGATACTACACCATGTATCGTATTATCTACTGCAAGTGCCTATAAGTTTGCAAAGGATGTATATACAGCTCTAACAGGCAATTCTTGTAATGATGAATTTGAAGCGATGAATGCATTGCATGACTACACATCTATTGCAATTCCAAAGAATCTTGCATGCTTAAAAGATATGGAAATTCGCTTTACAAATACGGTTCAGAAAGAAGACGCATTAGCCGCAATCGCAAAGCGCTTGGAGGGTCTACAACATGATTACAATTAAGACTCCTGCCACATCCGCTAACCTTGGTTCTGGATTTGATTGTCTTGGTATTGCGCTAAAGCTATATAATATTTTCCAAGTCGAAAAATATGACCATAACTTCCTAGAGAATGTGGATGAAGAATATAACAATGATAACAACCTCTTTCTGCAGGCATATCGCCTTGGTTGTGAGACAATCGGTAAATATGATCCAATTCATGTTATCTTTGATTGCCATATTCCAATTAGTCGTGGATTAGGTAGTAGTGCCTCCTTTATCATTGGTGGCTTAGTCGCTGCTAGTGTTTTACACAACAATATTTTGAGCGAAGCAGAAATTTATCGCTTAGCTTGCAGTATTGAAGGTCATCCAGATAATATTGCACCATGTTTATATGGCGGACTATGTGCTGGTATGGCAATTGATGAGAAACACTTCTTATCACATACACTACCAATCCACAAAGATTGGAAATACACAGCTCTTGTACCTAATGTTGAAGTAAGCACAGAAAAAGCCCGTGGTGTATTACCTGATGCGTACTCACGAAATAAAGTAGCCACAGCTATCAGTAATGCAATTCTCACATCACAAGCATTACAAGAAGGAAATCTTCCCCTACTGTCAACCGCAACACACGATATTGTACATGAACCATACCGTCAAAAGTTAATTCCTAATTTTGAAATAATCCAACAGATTGTAAAGGAAGATACGAATGGTGTCTTACTGATCAGCGGTTCTGGTTCAACCTGCTTATGTATTGCGAAAAAGGAATTAAGTACAGCGGCACGTTTGAAGATTGCGTCACTTCCAAATCATTGGCAATGTTTACAATTAGACGTTGCTTATCATGGTACAGAGATCGAGAGGTAAGCACATGCAAAACTCTGAATATCTAATTGTTCATAAGAAGATACTACCTGAATACTTTAGCCAAGTTATTCAAGCTAGATCTCTGCTTGAAAATCACGAAGTTGAAACGGTCACAGAAGCTGTAAAAAAAGTAGGTATCTCTAGAAATACCTACTATCGTTATAAAGATTATCTATTTGAGATTTCTGATAACGCCACTTCACGTACAATGACGATCTCTCTCATCCTAAAAGATGAAAGTGGCGCACTAACAGCAGTACTACAAACACTAAGTAAAGCACAAGCTAGTGTCTTAACAATCTCACAAGCTATTCCAGTGGATGGATACGCAACAGTATTGATTAGCTTAGATATCTCTAAGATGGAAAATACTCCTGATAATCTATTAAAACAATTACTCAAACATTCTTGTGTACGTAAAGTACAGCTTGATGCAATCGCATAAGAAAAGAGCCAGTCGGCTCTTTTTCATTTGTTTACTTTTGAACGCTTCCTTGCTTAGCAACTGCAGCCATCTTCGCTTCAATAGCAGCCTGGTCACCTAAGTATTCCTTAGAAATGAACTTTCCGTTGTCATCGAATGTGTAAACGAGTGGAACACCTGTAGGGATGTTTACACCGATGATTTCTTCATCTGTTAAGTTTTCAAAATACTTAACAAGAGCACGTAAGCTGTTACCGTGAGCAGCGATGATTACACGCTTACCAGCCTTCATCTGTGGTAAGATTTCCTGTTCATAGTAAGGAACTGCACGAGCAATTGTATCCTTTAAAGATTCAGCTAATGGAAGTTCATCCTTATTTTCATTACGGTAAGCTTCCTGTAATGCTGGATTTCTTTCATCTGTTGTCTCTAAAGCTGGTGGTTGAACGTCAAATGATCTTCTCCAGATCTTAACCTTTTCTTCACCATACTTCTCAGCTGTTTCAGCCTTATTTAAGCCCTGTAAAGCACCGTAGTGTCTTTCGTTAAGCTTCCAAGTCTTAGTAACTGGTAACCATTCACGGTCCATTTCAGATAATACAAAGTTTAATGTGTGGATTGCACGCTTTAAATATGATGTATAGCAAAGATCAAAGTCAAATCCTGCTTCCTTTAAAGAACGTCCGCCAGCCTTAGCTTCCTCTACACCCTTCTCAGAAAGTTCAACGTCTGTCCAACCTGTGAAAAGGTTGAGCTTATTCCATTCACTTTCACCATGTCTAATTAAAACAAGTTTCATTTTAAGCCTCCTTCGCTTTTTAACAAATCAATCGTATCACATGACTTTATGATGTCAAACGAAAATATTCACATCTACTTACGCTTTTTGTGATAGTTTTTAAAGAATTTATTATTCCCAGGAAATGTTAGGAAACAATATGCATTGTAACTCCTGTTAGAGTAGTAAATGCATCCGAAATTTCTGTTGGGGTCGCTGTACAACTACCCTGCATCATTTCACCATTCCCACCGCCTTTTGCGTGTATTCGTGAATTAAATTCAGCACGAATCGATTGTAAGTCAACACTCTTACTCATGATGACATAAGCATAACCGATTTCGTTTTTTGCAATTACCATAACTGTTGAAACACCCTTTTTGATACAGTCATTACAGAACACACGCATGGCTTCATAGTCCGCTAGTAAAGCAGTATATAGAATTGAATCATGCATAGGAATTTGTTTTGCATCTTTTAACATGATTTCAGTAGATAATTGCCGATAGGATTTTTGCAAATCTAAATAACGTTGTCCAAGGTCACTAACCGCACTGGATAGCTCTAGCGGCTTTGCGGATAACAGCTTTGAAATTTTACTATTTTCTTGTTGAATGTGATCGAGATAGATAAATGCTCTTCTTCCACTCAACAGGTATACTCTTGTTTTATTTCCTGTCTTTTCAAAATTGATAACCTTACAGATTCCAATCTCTCCAGTATGACAAACATGCATACCACAACATGCACACATGTCATAACCCTCAATTGATACAATACGTGTTATCCCTGTAATCTCAATCTTAGAGCGATATTCATACATTCCTGTCTCACTTGGAGTACAAAAGATTTCATATACTGGTAGATTTTCCCAAATAGCCTGATTTACTCGTCTTTCAACTTCTTGAATCATTCCTTGTGTTAAATCACCTCGGAAATCTGCACAGATATATTCACCCATATGAAAACCAACGTTGGAAAATCCATATAACTTCTTTACTAGACCTGAAAAGATATGTTCCCCCGTATGATTCTGCATTAAATCATAACGGTGTTCCCAATTGATTACACAATGTACTTTTTCTCCTAGCGGAAGTGGTTGTTTTAAGACATGTACAATCTTATCTTCCTTCCGTTGTACATCAAATACAGTAATATCTTGAATTGTACCTTTATCACAAGGCTGCCCACCACCTTCTGGATAAAAGATGGTATCTTGCAAAACAATTTCATATCCTTCTTTGCATGCATGGCAAGATATAACAAATGTATCTAGTTCTCTTGCATAAGGGTGACTATAAAAATATTCTTGAAATTCATTCATCTACTTCACCATCTCTTTATATAAGATATCTGCCGCCTCTTGCTCAGCAATACCATAGGAGAACGCAGTTGCAGAACCCATCGCTACTGATTTCTCTAGTGCCGTTTGATCATCCTCTCCATTTAATTTACTAACCAAGAAAGACGCAACCATAGAGTCTCCAGCACCTACGGAGTTTAAGACTTCTCCACTTGGTGCATCACAATGCAATACCTTATGGTTTGCTAGTAACGCTCCTTTTGGGCCCAGTGAGACAAGTACATTTTGTGCACCCATCGATACCAACTTGCATGCATACTCTTCTACTTGCTCTTCTAATACCTCTTGGCCAAATATTTCGGATAGCTCATGTTGATTTGGTTTGATTAAATATGGGTGATATGGTAGTACTGTTTTCAATATACTTCCTACCGCATCGACGACAATCCGTATCTTTCTACCTTCCAGATATTTCATAACATCCGCATAGAAGTTGTGCTCAACACCAGACGCCATACTACCAGAAAGAACGAGGATATCTCCATCTGTTAGATGTTCTAGTTTTACATATAGCTTTTCTAAATCTTCTTTTTCAATCGTAGGACCACTCGCATTGATTTCTGTTTCCTCTTCGTGTTTCATTTTAATATTGATACGAGATTGGCCATGTTCTAACTTAATAAAATCAGGAATTAATCCATGACTACTTACACGCTTCTCAATTTCATCGCCCGTAAAGCCAGCCACATAACCTAGTGGTGTACTAATTCTCCCTAAATGTTTTAAGGCAACTGACACATTAATACCTTTACCACCAACATCAATCTGTTCAAAGATGGAACGATTTAACTTTCCTTCTTCAAACGTTTCTAATTGCACGATATAATCAAGTGACGGATTCATTGTTACTGTATAAATCATATACATACCTCTTTACAGTATTATAAATGAAAAAAAGGTCCACTATGAAGTGAACCCCGTAATTTGTTTAGATAATAAAGAACTTTAAGATAAATAATCCTGTTAGGATATACATCAAGAGTGATAGTTCCTTAGCCTTACCAGTAATTACATGGATGAATGTATATGAGATAAATCCAAATGCAATACCTTCAGAAATGGAGTAAGCAAAGCCCATCATTGTAATGCATACAAAGCATGGGAATGCCTTTGTGATATCGTTCCATTCGATATTAACAACCTGCTGCATCATCAAGAAACCAACAACAATTAATGCTGGTGCTGTCGCAAAGGAAGGAATTGTTAAGAATAATGGAGATAAGAATAATGCTACTAAGAATAAGATACCAGTTGTAACACTTGTTAAACCAGTTCTACCACCTTCAGCGATACCAGAAGAAGACTCAACGAATGTTGTGATTGTGGATGTACCTAAGATAGCACCAACTGTTGTACCAATAGCGTCAGCTAATAATACACCCTTAATCTTTGGTAACTTACCATCTTTATCTAACATATCTGCCTTAGAAGCACATCCGATAACTGTTCCAAGTGTATCGAAGATATCTACGAACAAGAATGCAAAGACTACTACAATGAAGTTCGCAAGGTGACTTGCCACAAATGCAAAGTCAAATTGGAAGAATGTAGGAGCGATAGAATTTGGCATTGAGAAGAACGCTGTTGGAATTAATGAGTAATAACCTAATTCTGGATTTGGTACATAGATACCTACTAATTGGCAGATAATACCTAATACCCAAGTTAGTAAGATACCCCATAACATATATCCCTTAACACCCTTGATTAACATTATCACAATCGATATAACACCAATCATACACAAGATAACACCTACACCCTGTGATGAGAATGTTCCATTCGCAATACCACCTGTAAATGAATATAGACTAACGAGTGTTGGGCCATCAACGATGATATGTGCATTTTGTACACCAATAAATGCGATAAAGAAACCAATACCTACAGATACAGCAACCTTTAACTGTACTGGAATTGCGTTGAAGATTGCTTCACGAACACTTGTTAGTGACATGATGATAAAGATAATACCTTCCACAAGTACTGCTGTTAACGCAACCTGCCAAGGATAACCCATAACACCACACACTGTGTATGCGAAGTAAGCATTCAAACCTAAACCAGCAGATAATGCAAATGGCATATTTGAGAACGCAGCCATGCAGAAACATGCAATAGCAGATGCGACTGCAGTCGCTGTTAAGATGGAACCTGCATCCATACCAGAAGCACTTAAGATGGATGGATTGAGTGCAAGAATGTACACCATTGTAATAAATGTTGTAATACCTGCAATCACTTCTGTTTTAACTGTTGTGCCGTTTTCCTTTAAATGAAATAACTTTTCTAACATAAATATCCCCCTTTTTCATTCACACATCGTCGCCTAAAATTTAAAAATCCTGCCGAGTAGCATCTCAACAGGAAGTCACTAAAAAAAGAATAGAGACAACCGTAGTCCCGCCATTAAGGTAGCAGGGTAGAGACACTTCCGCCAATTCGGAAGCATATACGATATGTGGCACATAGGTATTATATGAAATAAACAAGACGATTACAAAGGGATTTTGTTAAAAAAACAATTTTTCAAACATTTCCCACAAAATGTATATATAATGATTCATTACACTTACAATAAATAAAAACAAGTTTTATTTATTGCATAGAATACTATGCACAAAATTATATAATTCGCTATCTTTGCAATTTGCATCAAAACATTCCATAAATCTAGGTGTTAATGCATCAGTAACGATAGCTTTATCCAAATTACGTAACGCATCCACCAAAGGCAGCGAAACAACTGTTTTAATATCCTTTAATAATTTTGCATTTTTATTTTGTGATTCTTTTTTATCCTTTGGATACCCCATCCCAGATGGAGAACCAAATATCTTCTCAAAAATAAACTGTAAATTTAGTTCAGCTCCCCATCCAAACCCTTTAGCGAAAGGTATGGAAATTGCATTCCCATTATTTATCTGTAAAAACAAGAATGCATCAGTAGGATCAACACAATATCCACATATAACACCAGGAAACATATTACATCCTAGTAGCGCACCTTGCCCAGTTCCACAACCAGTTACAACAAAATCTACTGCACCAGAATTCAACAATAATGCAGCCTGTATGCCCACATGGATATATGTCAATCTAGGGTTATCTGTGGTATACTCCTCAGGCAAGTCCCTACTATTATTAGTATAACTCATTCCTGTATTAAATACTTGGTACTGCTTATCTGCAATCACTTTTTGCAACGTTTCTAAAATAATCTTATTTTTTGAAGCTTGTGAAAATTCATTAATCAAAGCTATTTTCATGATTCTTATTTTCCTCCATTTCTATCTTTTTCTTGATTGGTTTGAAAATTAAATAATACATTACAAATAGTATTGTCGTGATTATCCATGTTACCGGGTAGCAATACACCACATTCTCCATTGTAGGATTATTGCTAAATACAATCCTAATCCAAAGAACTCTTATACAACAAATTCCGAATAATGATAAAAGTGATGGTATAATGGCATCTCCAATGCCTCTCAAACTACCAGAAATCACCTCAAAACCAACGTACAGGATTAATGTAGGAACTAACATTCTTAGATATTTAACTCCTAAATTAATAATTTCAGTATCTTTCATAAATAAATTAAGAATATGTACATTACTATAGATAATATCACAGTAAAAATTATCGATAATTTCAAGCACTCCTTGATACTCTTTCTAACTCTATCATATTGTTTTGCACCGAAATTTTGAGCAACAAAGGTTGTTATTGATATTCCTAGTGAGCCAATAATCAGCCAGTAAAAACTTATTATTTTCCCGATAGCAGTCCATGAAGCAACATAATCTGTACCTAATGAATTTACACTGGATTGTATTATTAAATTTGATATTGAAAACAATGCAGACTGTATTCCTGCTGGCACCCCTATAAGAAGAAGTTCTTTGAGTATTTTTATATCAAAAAGTACTTTATTTAAGAAAAGTCTGTAATATCT
>CALHUY010000052.1 GCA_938039295.1 uncultured Solobacterium sp. | reverse complement strand
GAGTTTTTCTATAATGCACCTAAATCTTGTAATGTACCATTACCTTCTGGTTGAATATTTTCTAGTTTGATATTTGGATTTCTCTTTTGTAAGTATCCTGCAAATCTTCTCGCTTCGCCTTTGTCTCGACAGCTAAGTGAGAAGGTTTTTTCGTTATTTGTGAGGTAGATGGTTAGCTTACCATGTGCACCTTCTTCTACCTTCATAACTTGGATATCCATGGTGGATTCTTCATGCATGTCTAATCCAATGCATGCGATCATGCGATCGTTTAAAATCCAACTACGATCAATCACACCGCCCTTTTCGTATTCTTCGATATTATGAATTGATTTTAGTGCCCGTGATATTTTAAATTTCTTTGTATAGTACATCACGAGGATTACTCCTAAGATTGCTGTACCTATCATCATGGCATAACGTAGCTCTTGAATTCCCTTCTTTTCATAGAAGAATGCGAGTGCGAATACTAGGAATACAAGCGGTGTCATGAATGGTCCATACAATAAACTATTTAGTGACTGATAGTATTTTTTAATCATATTGTTACCTCAATGAACATATCATACCATATCTAAAAAACAGATAATGAAGAATATCCTCATTATCTGTTCTCTTTATCCTTTGATGTTTAATCTGTTCAGTGCTTTCTTTAATGCGATTTCTGCACGAACTTGATCGACATTCTTATCATTTGACTGTAGACGTTGTTCTGCACGGATCTTCGCAGCGATTGCACGTTCGACATCAATCTCATCTTTATTTTCGATTGCATCGACCATGATTTCTGCGTTGTTATCTCTAAAGTAGAATAGTCCTCCAGTCACCGCATATTCCATTCGTTTGCCGGATTCGATTGTTGTCATCTTACCTATTCGCAACATTGTCACAATTGGCATATGTTCAGGTAAGATACCTCTTTGACCATCCTGTGTTTCAATGTTTAGGATGGATGTATCTAACTCTTTATATACACCATGTGGTGTTACGATGCGGCAATGAATCATACTCATTTCAGTGACTCTGCCTTCTTAACAACATCTTCGATTGTTCCAACGCTTAGGAATGCGGCTTCCGGTAAATCATCGTATTTTCCTTCAAGGATTTCTTTGAAGCTTCTCACTGTATCTGCGACTGGCACATAAATACCTGGAATTCCTGAGAATTGTTCCGCAACAGAGAATGGTTGTGATAGGAAGTTACGAACACGACGTGCTCTTGCGACAATCTTCTTGTCTTCTTCGCCTAACTCTTCCATACCCAAGATTGCGATAATATCTTGAAGTTCACGATATCTTTGTAGGATCTGCTGGACCTGACGAGCTACCTCATAATGTTCATCCCCAATTACAAGTGGATCTAACATACGGGAAGAAGATCCTAATGGGTCAACCGCTGGATAGATACCTAACGCAGCGATGGAACGATCTAATACAAGGCGTGCATCCAAGTGTGAGAATGTTGTCGCTGGAGCTGGGTCTGTTAAGTCATCGGCAGGTACATAAATTGCCTGTACGGATGTAATAGAACCTTGATCGGTTGATGTAATTCTCTCTTGTAATCTACCCATTTCTGTCGCAAGGGTTGGCTGGTATCCTACTGCAGATGGCATACGGCCAAGTAGTGCGGATACTTCAGAACCTGCCTGGGTGAAACGGAAGATGTTATCGATAAATAATAATACATCCTGATGTTCTTCATCACGGAAGTATTCCGCCATTGTTAGTGCAGATAGCGCTACGCGCATTCTCGCACCTGGTGATTCATTCATCTGTCCGTATGTTAGAACTGTGTTCTTCAATACGCCAGATTCTTCCATTTCATGGTACATGTCATTACCTTCACGCGTACGTTCGCCAACACCCGCAACAACGGAACGTCCACCATGTTCGATCGCGATATTGTGGATTAATTCCTGCATTAAGACTGTCTTACCTACACCGGCACCACCGAATAAACCAATCTTACCTCCCTTAGAATATGGGCATAGTAAGTCGATAACCTTGATACCTGTTTCTAGGATTTCACTAGTTGTCTGTTGTTGTGCAAATGTTGGAGCGTCTCTATGAATTGGTAATTTATGTTTTGCGTGTACCTCACCTAATCCATCAATTGGCTCACCAAGTACATTAAACATACGTCCTAATACTTCATCACCAACTGGTACTTCGATTGGTGCCCCTGTATCTGTACATTCCATGCCACGAACAAGTCCATCTGTGGATGACATCGCAATGCAGCGAACAACATCGTCTCCAATGTGCTGTGCTACTTCTGCGGTCATTGATGTCTGATCGTCAATTTTTACCTTAATTGCGTTATTGATGGAAGGTAAGTGTTCCGGATCAAAGCGAATATCAATGACCGGTCCAATGACCTGTACAATTTTTCCTGTAACACTCATTGTTTTACCTTCTTTCTATACGGCACTTGAGCCACCAACAATTTCCGTTATTTCCTGGGTAATTGCGGCCTGTCTTGCCTTATTGTATTCGAGTTTCAGCGTTGTGCTTAACTCATCTGCGTTATCTGAAGCTGCCTTCATCGCTACACGACGGCTTCCTTGTTCTGCGGTTGTGGATTCCATCCAGTCAGAATAAGTTACGTCAGTAATCATCATCGGAATTAAACTATCCAAGATAGATGCTGGATCTGGTTCGAATAGTGTTTCTTGATGTTCTCCGACTTTTTCCTTCTTTTGGTCTGGTTTGATTGTACATGGTAGTAACACATCAAACTCAGGTGTAAATGTCATTGTATTTACAAATCTTGTATACAAAATCTGTACCTTACCAACTTCACCTGCCTGATAGCGTGCAACCCCATCCTCAACACATTTCTTTAAATCCGCAAATGAGATTTTATCTGAGGAAATTTGTTCCTCGTTAATGATATTAAATCCTGCTTCTTTCAGTTGATGATGGATTGCAGTTCCAACTAAGAATACTGGGTCAGCAGGATCCAATGTTTCTCTTGCTAACTTGAAGACATTCTGGTTATATCCACCACACAATCCTAAATCTGAACAGAAGATAATCGTCATTGTATGTGGGTTCTTGTGATGTACAAGATACTTGCTTTCAACGTCTTGGTTATTTGCGACAATATCATTAACTGTATCTTGTAAACGTTGTGCATACTCTCGATTCGCTTCCATCTTTTTTCTTTGTTTTAGAAGCTTTGCGTTGGCAATCATCTCCATCGCTTTTGTAATTTTTTTGGTGGAGTTGACAGACTTAATTCTGCTACGCAAAGCCTGTCTGGATTGTGCCATCTTAGTTTACCCCTTTAACAAGTACGTATTGTTCGATAACTTTATCCATCACTTCCGTGATCTTTGAACGGAGTTCATCATTGATAACTGCTTCTGTCTCGATTTGGTCGCATACATCTTTTGCGTTTTCTTTGAAGTATCTGTGGATACTCTTTTCAAAGCTTGCGATATCTTCAATTTCAACTCGGTCCAAATAACCATTCTTCGCAGCGAACAAGGATAATACTTGTTCTGTCATAGATAATGGTTGATACTGTCCTTGCTTGAGAAGTTCCGTTAATTTAGCACCATGACTTAAGATCTTCTTTGTGACTGGATCTAGGTCGGAGCCAAATTGTGAGAATGACAACATTTCATGATATTGTGCTAAGTCTAACTTCAAGGTTGAAGATACACTCTTCATTGCCTTTGTCTGTGCATTAGAACCTACACGGGATACAGATAGACCAGAGTCTACGGCTGGTCTTACACCAGCTGCGAATAAGTCTGTCTGTAAGAAAATCTGTCCATCGGTAATTGAGATAACGTTAGTTGGGATATATGCTGAGATATCACCAGCCTGTGTTTCGATAATTGGAAGTGCTGTTAATGATCCTCCGCCTAAGGCATCAGATAACTTCGCAGCTCTTTCAAGTAATCTACTATGTAAGTAGAATACGTCACCTGGATATGCTTCACGTCCTGGTGGTCTTCTTAATAATAAGGACATTGTACGGTAAGCTACCGCGTGTTTTGACAAGTCATCGTATACGATTAATACATCCTTACCCTGCTCCATCCACTCTTCACCAATTGCACATCCTGCATATGGTGCAATGTACTGTAATGGAGCACTTGCGGAAGCACCGGCGTTAACGATTGTTGTGTATGCCATCGCATCACTTTCACGTAACTTCTGTACTAAACGAGCAACTGTACTTTCCTTTTGTCCGATAGCGACATAGATACAGTTTACGTTCTTACCTTTTTGATTGATAATTGCGTCGATTGCGATTGCTGTCTTACCAGTTTCACGGTCACCGATAATTAATTCACGCTGACCTTTACCAATTGGAATCATAGAGTCGATTACCTTTAAACCAGTCATTAATGGCTGGTATACAGATTTTCTAGTCATGACACCTGGCGCAACTCTTTCGATTGGACGTGACTTTGTGCTAACGATAGGTTCACCACCATCGACTGCTTCACCAAGCGCATTTACAACTCTTCCGAGTAATGCATCGCCGACTGGTACTTCAACGATTCTACCTGTACGTTTTACTTCATCACCTTCGCGAATCAAAGTATCGTGACCGAGTAATACGGCACCGATATGGTCTTCTTCTAAGTTCAATACCATTCCCATAACGCCATGTGGGAATTCTAAAAGTTCTGAGGACATTGCTTTATCGATGCCCTGGACCATGGCAATTCCATCGCCGACACTAATAACGTAGCCGACATCATCGGACTGAATCTTTTGTTCATAGTTTTTGATTTGATCTTTAATCAAAGAACTGATTTCTTCTGGTCTGATTTGACTCATGCCTGTCCTCCTTTCAATATCGCATTCTTCATGCGTTCAATTTTTGTCTTTGTTGTGATATCTGTAACGTTGTTGCCGACGGTTACTTTGATACCTGCGATAATTTGTGGATCGACATGGTTTTCAATTGTAACTGTCTTCTTTGTCTTTTGAATCAGAGCTTCTTGAATTCTATTTAAATCTTCTTGACTTAACTTACGTGCAGAATGAACTACCGCTTTGACGATACCTAGTTCTTCATTTGCGAGTACTTCAAACTTGCGTAGAATTTCATCAATATATGTAACTCTTCCACGATCAACAAGTAATTTCAGTAGATTTAAAATATCTTGATCAACAACTTTACCGAATACATTTGTTATAAAGTTCTTCTTTTCTTCTTTTGTAATTTTTACTGCTCGCAAGAAAAGTTTAATCTCATTATTTTCTTTTAAGATTTGTAATAATGATTCGCATTGTTCCTTCTTCTCGCGTACCGTGTTATTTTCAGTTGCTAACTCGAACAGTCCTTGTCCATAGCGCTCAGCTATCTCATTCACCATCGCTAACCGCTTCCTTTACGAACGCATCAATTGCCTGACGGTCAACCTTCTCGCCTTCACGTTCGCCAATTAACTTACCGGCTGCACTGAATGCGACATCGACCATTTCCTTCTTCATGGATGCGTACATCTCTCTACGTTCTGCTTCGATCTGTTCTTGTGCGCGCTGTTTTACAGCTGCAGCTTCTTTATCAGCCTGTGCAAGGATTTGTTTCTTTTCCTGTTTTGCCTGCTGAATTGCAGCACTTACGATTTCCTCTGATTTTGCAGATGCAGTATTCAATTGCTCTAAAGCAACCTTACGATCTGCCAAAGCCTCTTCTTTTGCTTGTTGGCTTAATGCAAGTTCTTCTTGCATCTTTTCTGCTCTAGCATCTAAGAATTTCTTTACGGATGGCCATAAGAAAATCTTAGCAATCAGAAATAATACGAATGTACTACATAGCTGAACCAACACTGTCAAAACATTTGGAAATAACTGTTCAACAATATTGACTTCCATAGTTACCCGAAAGCCTCAATTAGTATACGAAAATGAGAAGAATAGAAACTAACAAACCGTAAATAGCACATGTTTCAGATAAAGCGATACCTAAAATCATTGTTGAACGAATCTTTGATTCTGCTTCTGGATTCTTACCAATAGCGTCACATGCGTGAGCGGCTACTGTACCTTCACCTAAACCTGTTAAGAAACCTGTAAATACTGCGATACCTGCACCAATTGCGATTAAACCCTTTTCCATAAATTTTTCTCCTTTTTTAAATTTTTTCTTCTTCAGGAATATCGTTTCCTAAAAGTACGATTGTCAAAGTGACAAATACCAATGTTTGAATAAAACCTGCAAATAAATCGAAATACATGTGTAATACTGGAGCGATAATTGGTGCCATGAAATTAAATACATTTCCTTGGATACCGACTAGCCCTGCTATTGCATTGGATAGATTTGCTGTCCCCATATATACAAGGGACATCATAATAGAACCACAGGTGATATTACCGAATAGACGTAATGCCATTGATAACATTGTTGAGAACTTACCGATGATGTTCATTGGTAACATCGGCGCTATTGGTTCTAAAAATGCATGCATGTAAGCTTTTAAGCCACCGTATTTTAACTGTGCAACCTGAATCATAAGCCATGTCAGGAATGCCAGTGTAATCGTTACACTAAAGTTAGCTGTCGGTGAACTTAATCCAAATAGCGAGATTGTGTTACTAACAAAGATGTATAACCATAAAGTTAAGATATATGGTGTTAGTTTACCGGCTACTTTCTTACCTACATTTGTGCGTACCGTTTTATATACTGCCTCTGTCGCAAGTACAACCGGTACGACGATACCTTTTGGTTTTTCTAATGGATCTGCCTTTTCGATTTTCTTTGACAATAATATCATCGCGATTGCTAGGACGATTGTAATCAGAATAATTACATATACGTCCGATTGTATTGTCATGTCTTCACCGTCCTCTCTCTATGACTGCCACATGAAATATAATTGCTAATTTAATTGTTGAAAGACCAATTGCGCATGTTAGAACGTTGAGATATTGCGGAAAGACTGCACTGACTACTAGTACTGCTGCCATCAAGAAATAATTGATAGCGAAGTTTCCGTATGTTCCAAATGAGGACTGCATACTTACTACTTGTCTTGCGAAATTCTCTGTTCTTTTATAAATAATGAATGCGGCTAATGATCCCAACAACCAACCTGTCGTCCATTGCCAGTGAAACGGCAAGAAAACAAAACTAATCAGAACGAATGCATAGTATATTTTCCAAGAATAATTTGTCATTTTCTATTTCCAACTACTTGCATTATATTCCTTTTTTAAAGTATGCGTGAAAAGTATTATTTTCACGATATTTAGCCTTCATCCAAGCAATTCAATATCTCTAAGATACGGTTTAAATCCTCTGTATCCGTATATCGAATTGTGAGTTTCTTGTTCTGAATTGTTACCTTCGTGCCAAGCTTCACAGAAATCTGATGTTCTAAATCGTGGATGATTGGGTCACGTTTCTTTTCTGGTTTTGTTTTGTTTGGTTTTTCTTCTTCTGCATTAATATCTCTAACGTAGGCTTCTACTTCACGAACAGACATCTTTTCCTTCATGATTTTCTCAGCCGCATCAAGCATTTCCATCTCATCTTTTAAGCCCAGTAATGGACGAACATGTCCCATTGCTAGTCTTTTATCTACGACTAATTTTTGAATCTCAGAAGGAAGTTTTAAGAGTCTCATAATATTTGCACAATATTCACGAGATTTACCAACTCTCTCTGCTAGTTTTTCTTGTGTATAGCCTAGTTTTTTTACAAGTGAGTCATAGGCTGCGGCTTCTTCAATTGCGTTTAAGTCTTCACGTTGTACATTTTCTAAGATGGCAATTTCCATCATCTGTTCTTCTGTAAAATCTACAGAAATTGCAGGTACAACCTTAAGTCCAGCAATCTTCGCAGCACGCAAACGTCTTTCACCAGTGATTAAGTCATAACCACTGACACTCTTGCGTACGAGTAATGGTGTAAAGATTCCGTGTGTACGAATAGAATCTGCCAATTCATTTAACGCAGTTTGATCAAATTCTTTTCTTGGCTGATAAGGATTTGGCCTAATTTCTTCAATTGCGATTTCTACTTCTCTTCTGCCTGGCACTTCCTTTGCGCTACTTTGAATATCGTCAAGGAACTGCTCTACATTCGATCCGAAGATAGAATCTAAACCACGTCCTAAGCCTTTTTGTTTTTTTTCTGCCATTTTCTATCGTTTGATCCTTTCGTTTTGTGTAACTACTTCTTTTACAAGTTGTGCGTAAGCACGAGCACCTTCCGAACGGGTATCATACTCAAAAATTGATTGTTCACGAGATGGAGCTTCTGATAAGCGTACATTTCGTGGGATAAAACAGTGGTAAACTTTTTCCTTAAAGTATTTACGTACTTCCTGTTGTACTTCTACCGATAACTTGGTACGTACGTCGAACATTGTTAGAAGTACGCCTTCGATAGATAGTCTTGGATTCCATAATTTCTGAACCAAACGAATTGTACTTAATAGCTGTGTCAATCCTTCTAGCGCAAAGTATTCACACTGTACCGGAATCATCACAGAATCTGCTGCAGTTAACGCGTTTGTATTCAACAAACCTAGTGCTGGTGGACAGTCAATGATGATGTAATCATATTGATCTCTCACCGCTTCTAGTTTTCTCTTTAATAGTTGTTCACGGCCCGTTTCATATTGTGCCATATCGACATCTGCACCAGATAAGTCGATGGTTGATGGTAGTACATCTAGTGGTGGCATTTGTAGTGTAACTTTTACATCTTCTACATTTTCATCTCTCATCAAGATGTCGTATACCGTCTTATCAAAACCTACTTTATGTGCTCCGATACCATGCGTCGCATTTCCCTGTGGATCGAAGTCTACTAATAGGACTCTTTTGCCAATATATGATAAACCTGACGCTAAGTTCATAGATGTAGTTGTTTTACCTACACCACCCTTTTGGTTTGCGATTGCAATGATCTTTCCCATAATACTTCTCCCTTATGAATTCTTCGGGAAACGGATGATCATGCATACTTCGTCTGGTCTATCTTCCGTTTCTACTTTTGCTTGAATGCCCATTTTATGAATCATCTTGATACTTTGATGAATTGTATTTACCGCAATCTGTGTATTTCTTGAGAAACCCTTTGTCTTTTGACGTGTATGTTTCTTCTTAGGAACATCATCTAGACTTGCGATAAAATCTTCAGTTTGTCTTACATTAAATTCAGCTGCGACTATATGATGGAACACTTCTTTTTGTCTATCGCTTGGTACCGTCAATAGTGCACGAGCATGGCGTTCCGTAATCTTTGATTCCATGACCGCTTCCTGAATTTCAATTGGTAAATTTAATAAGCGAATCTTATTGGCTACTGCAGATTGTGACTTACCTACTTTTTGTGCAACCTGTTCTTGTGTTAAACCAGATTGACGCATGATTTGTAAGTAACTTTTCGCTTCTTCAATGGCAGTTAAATTCTCACGTTGGATATTTTCAACGAGGGCCATCTGTGCAGCCTGGTTTTCATTTGGTGACATGATGTAACATGGCACTTCCTTAAAACCAATCATCTTACATGCACGGAATCTTCTTTCCCCCGTGATAATTTCGTATATATCGTTCACCTTTCGAACTGTAATTGGTTGAATTAATCCATTCTCTTTAATTGATAGTGCTAATTCACGTAAAGCTTCTTCATCAAACACTAATCGTGGTTGATATCTTGATGGAACAATTTTTTCCGTTGGGATATCTACAATACGATTTGTATCTTTTCGATCAAATATACTTAAAATACTTGGCATATAACCCTCCCTTATAAAGGCTTCTTTTTTATTTGCCCGTAATTGCGTGGATATTGTTGTGGCGTGTGACTTACTTTGCGGTAGTATAAGTTCACTCGCATATCTCCTGTATATAAAGATGTATCCTGTGTTTCTTCTAGCTCTACACCAAGCACCTTGGTCGCATGTGCTGCTTCTTCCGCTTCCGCATTACCTTGCATACCCTTCATCGCTAGAAATAGTCCATTTACTTTGACTAGTGGAATGCATAATTCGGATAAGACTCGTAAGTTTGCGACTGCTCTAGCAGTTACCACATCGTACAATTCACGGTCTGTTTTAACCTGTTCTTCTGCACGTGTGTTATAAACATGGATGTTTTCTAAATGCAGTTGATTCATTACTTCTTGTAAGAATGTGCACCGTTTCCCAGTTGGTTCAATCAGTGACACATCTAATTCTGGTTTGACGATTTTCCAAACCAACCCTGGAAACCCCGCTCCAGTTCCAACATCTGCTACTTTTCCAAAGATCTTCCCTTTTCCTAATGGCAATATAGAATCATAGAAATGTTTCTCTAAGATTTCACCATGTTCTGTGATGGCTGTGAGATTCATTTTCTCGTTCCACTCAACCAAAAGTTGGGCGTATTGTTCAAGCTGTTTCACCTGTGTTTCTGACAATGAAATTTGTAGCTCTGCTGCTTTTTCTATGAGTTCTTGTATTGTCATAATCTCTGTGTGACCTATTCTATCACCATCACGTCCCCTGTGAAAGATGAAAATATGTTGATAACTTTTTTCTCCACAATTGTGGATAGTTTGTTTTTCCACAATTTATAGATGTTTTGTATTATTTGTGGATAAAATAGTTTTCCACAAATTGTAGATACGCCTTATTTTAAGTCGCTATTTACAATAAATGATGCGTTAGGTAATGTCTCTACCCAATCGCAGAATGCACGCCATTCTGGTAAGCGATGTGTCTTGCGCTGCGCATAAATTGTCTTGAGCTGACGGTAGTTTGTTGTCATACGTGCAGTAATTCTAAAACCTGCTGGATTAGAGTAGAGAATCTCAAGATATTTTACTTTCGCTTCTTCATTTAATTCTGTTACATCTTCTCCAGCTATTTTTTTATCAGAAATCTTCTGTGTTAATTCATTATAGGAATTAACCTTTTCTTTCATGATTTCGATAATTCGTGGATCTGTATAAGAGATATACACCTCATCTAAGTTGAACTTTGTGATACGGTGCATTGTAGACTGTGAACTAATAAAATCTAGGAAATGATAGCGTTCTGCTTCAACCCATGCCTTATTTGTAAATGTGAGGTCGAACTGTACGATGATTCCATTTAAGAAGTTATCATGTCCACTTCCTGGTTTTGCGTTTGCTAGTGCGTGTGTACGTGGAACAATTGTTCCATCTACTTTTGTTAAATCAACTGCCATAGGATATTTTGAACCCATAACTGCCGAATCCATTCCATAGACATTCACGTTTGATACTACATCTGTGTATTTCATTTCTTATCTTCCTTTTCCTTGTTTAATGGCAATCGCAAGTACTGCGATATCGGCTGGGTTAACACCTGAAATTCTGGATGCCTGTCCCATCGTGGCTGGTTTATACTTCATTAGCTTCTGTCTACCTTCAATAGATAGGTTATCAACCTCATCATAATTGAAATCGACACCCAATTTTATACCATCCATCTCTTTTAGCTTATTGGCTTCTCGTTTTGCTTTATCAATATAGCCTGCATATTTTAGTTCGATATCGCACTGGTTAGCAATTTCTTCATCAACTTCTTCCCCAATTGTAGCGAGAAGTTCCTTTGTTGTGACATTTGGACGTTTTACTAAATCAATTCCATTAATACCAATATGTGCATCACTTTCATATCCTAATGAAGTAAGGTATGCATGTATCTTTTCCTCATCTTGTACGAATGTTGTTTCAGATAGATGTTGTATTAACTTCTTCACATTCTCCATCTTTTCAAGGTATGCATCATATCTTTCTTGACTGACAAGTCCAACTTGGCGTCCATATTCAATTAATCTTTGATCAGCGTTATCATGTCTTAACAACAATCTAAACTCTGCACGTGATGTTAATAAGCGATATGGTTCTAATGTGCCCTTAGTTGTTAAATCATCAACCATGACTCCAATATACGCTTCATTTCTTGCCAGAATAAGTGGTTCTTTTCCATCAAGTTTCATACATGCGTTTATTCCCGCAAGTAGTCCTTGACCAGCAGCTTCTTCATAACCTGAAGTACCATTTACTTGACCTGCCGTAAATAGATTTTCAATCACCTTTGATTCAAAACTTGGCTTCATTTGAATTGGATCGATTGCATCGTATTCAATTGCGTATGCATATTTTTTAATTACTGCATTTTCGAAACCCGGTAATGAATGCACCATCTTTTCTTGGATATCTCTTGGAAGTGATGTGGAGAATCCTTGTAGGTAAATGGTATCTAACTCTAGTGACTCTGGCTCCAAGAATAATAGATGTCTTGGTTTATCTTGGAAGCGTACAAGTTTATCTTCAATAGATGGACAATAACGAGGTCCAACTCCCTTAACGACACCAGAATACATACTGGATTTATTGAGATTTCCTAAGATATATTCATGTGTTTCTGGGGTTGTATAGGTCATATGACAAGATACTTGTTTATCATATGGTAATACATCTTCTTTTGTCGTTAATTCTGAGAAATGTAAGAATCCTTCTGTACCCGGTTCTAATTTAACTTTACTAAAGTCGATGGATGAACGCAGGATTCTTGGTGGTGTTCCTGTCTTTAATCTGAAGGTTTTTAATCCTAACTCTCGTAAAGACTCTGATAAGTCCCCTGTCGTTGGTTCAAGATCTGGACCACCTGGTGTAACTTCTGATGAAATCATATTTACACCTGCCATATATGTGCCTGTTGTTACAATCACAATCTTGGCATTCATCACAGTTCCATCTTTTAACGTAATACCTGTAACTTTGTTGTCAGTTACGTTAAGTTTGCTCGCCATGCCTTCAATTACACTTAGGTTTTCTTGATGTAAACAGATATCTTGCATCATACGCTTATACGCAAGTTTATCTGACTGTACACGAAGTGCACGTACACCTGGACCTTTTGCGCTATTTAACATCTTGAATTGCAGCGCTGTCTTATCGGCAGTAATCGCCATTTGACCACCTAAGGCGTCAATTTCTCTTACAACAATTCCTTTTGCCGGTCCACCTACGGATGGATTACATGGCATCTTTCCAATATTTTCTATCTTCAATGTCAAAAGACAGGTTTTCTTTTTTAGTCGCGCAGCAGCCAGCGCAGCTTCAATACCCGCATGACCACCGCCAATGACAATAATATCAAAATCACTCATTGTTTATTTCTTCCACCATTTCCTTTAATACGTCAGGTATATTTGGGGAAAGTATTTCAAATCTGATTTTGCCTTCCAAACCCTGATGCTTGGCCAACAAGCGATACATCGTTAGCCTTCCTATATATTCTCGAATCTTCTGAGGTTGTTCTTTCACTTGTGATACAAACGGAATTGCAATTTGTATTTCAGTTCCATTCATACGAATACATTCTGTATTACTACCACGAATTAATTCCCAACCAGATTCTTTCGCTTTCTGTTTTGCATATTTTTCAAGCGTACGTTGTTGTCTTTCATTTCCACTATCTTGACCAATCTCTTGTGAGATGACTGCTAGATAATGTTTTGCGGCATCTTCTTTAAAGATTTCTTCTGGAGTGATATTTGGATTCGCACTCCATAGGTCGATACCGTGTTTTTGTGCTTGTTGTAAAATCTTAGCAGTTATCTTTGGACTATCTTTATCTAGATAACAATAACTTTCAAGATTGTTTTGTATAGAAATACCTACATCTTCTGGATAGACAGGTGATAAGAAGAACACAACGTTTGTTAGATATAAGCAATTCATCTTTGGCGGTATATTGCCACGAGATGCTTTTTCTATCGCTGCGTAGAGCCCATCTTGTGTGTCGTATCCAGTGGAATCGCCATATCGATTCCACATCTGTTTAAGTGAAAGATTTATTTCAGAATCATAATGTGCATAGCCAATCAATGCTTTCTTACGTCCATGATTTGGTCTTGCAAAGAAGAACAGCAAATCTCCTTTACGGAAATCCGTAAACTTCTTATTGGATAATCGCCAAAAGAGTATCGATTGATTTCTACATAAGCGATGATATGCAAGCATATTTTCATCTGTTACATATGCAATTGATCCCATTACAATTCCTCCTTTCTATCTTAATTAGAATAAGCCGTAGGTTTCTCCACTTTCATCAATTCCCATATTCACTGCTGCTGGCACTTTTGGAAGTCCTGGCATTGTGAGTACATTACCAGTATATACAACCACAAAGCCGGCACCAGCAGATACTGAGATATCTGTAATATGTGTTACAAAGTTTTCCGGTCTTCCCTTAAGAGTAGGATCATCACTCAGTGATAATGGTGTCTTTGCCATGCATACTGGTAATTTATCCCATCCATGTTTGATAAAGTCCTGAATCTTTGTCTTTGTTAGTTCACTAAATTCTACATGTGGTGAACCATATACTATTTCACAAATCTTTGTGATTTTAGTTTCAATGGAATCTTCCACATCGTAGATTGGCTGATACTTGCATGCATGGTCTGTGATCTCTACAACTTTATTTGCTAGATCCAACATACCATCGCCACCTTTTGCCCATCCATCTGCTTCCGCAACTGGATAGTTATTTTCATGGCACCATGTAAGTAGAGCTTCCACTTCTTCCTTACTATCTTTTGCAAACTTATTGATAGCGACAATAAATGGAAGTTTAAAACTTTGAACTGTTTCAATATGTTTCTGTAAGTTCTTCGCACCTGCAAGCATCGCTTCAACATTTGGTTGGTCAAGATTTTCTTGTTCAACTCCACCATGCATCTTTAGGGCACGAATGGTTGCGACCACAACAACTGCAGATGGATTTAACTCTGCTAAGCGGCACTTAATATCTAAGAATTTTTCAGCACCTAAATCTGCGCCAAAGCCAGCTTCTGTTACAACATAATCCGCTAGTTTTAAAGCCATCTTTGTTGCGATAACCGAGTTACATCCATGCGCAATATTAGCGAATGGTCCACCATGAATGAATGTTGGAGTATGCTCTAAAGTTTGAACTAAGTTTGGATTAATAGCTTCCTTCATAACAACCGTAGCTGCGCCAGCAGCTTGAATATCATTTACCGTAACTGGTTGATTGTCATATGTATACGCTACTACCGCTCTTCCAATTCTCTTTTCAAAATCTTGTAAGTCTTTTGAAAGACATAAGATTGCCATTACTTCAGAAGCCACAGTAATTACAAAGTGGTCTTCTCTTTCAACACCATTTGATTTTTTCTTTTGCGCGATTGTAATATCACGTAATGTACGATCATTCATATCTAAGCAACGCTTCCAAGTTACTCTTGTTGGATCGATATTGAGTGGATTTCCTTGGAAGATTGAGTTGTCTAAGATAGCTGCGATTAAATTATTGGCTGTTGTGATTGCATGCATGTCACCTGTAAAGTGTAGGTTGATAGACTCCATAGGAACTACCTGCGCATATCCACCACCTGTTGCGCCACCCTTTAAACCAAATACTGGTCCTAATGATGGTTCGCGCAAACATGCCATAACATTTTTATTTATCTTTGATAAACCATCCGCTAAACCGATAGAAGTAGTGGATTTACCTTCACCTGCTTTTGTAGGGTTGATTGCAGTTACTAATACCAGTTTTCCATCTGGCTTGTCTGCTAGTGTTTCCATGAGCTTAATGTTTACTTTGGCTTTTTCTTTGCCATATAGTTCCAAGTACTCTTCTGGGATTCCTGCTTTTTGCGCAATTGTATCAATTGGCTCCAGGACAGCTGCTTGTGCAATCTTTAAATCTGTATTCATAGAAACACCTCTTTTCTATTTCATCTTGCGACGATCTGCTAATGCATGCGCAAGTGTCATTTCGTCTGCGTAATCTAGCATTCCACCTGATGGTAAACCATGTGCAATTCTAGTTACTAATACATTTGGATAACGAGATGTAATGAGTTTATCTAAATACATCGCTGTAGTTTCTCCATCAATTGTGATATTGGTACCTAAAATTACTTCTTCTGCTTCAGGCAGTCTTGTAAGTAGTGACTCAATATTTAAGTCGTTTGGCATGATACCTTTACTTGAGGAAATTAAACCATTTAATACATGATATGTACCACGGTATTCTGCTGTTTTTTCCATTGCGATAACATCTTTAGGAGACTGTACTACGAAAATCTGTTTATGATTGCGACTTTCATCACGACAAATTTCACATTCGTCTTTCTCAGAAAGATTTCCACATATCCTACAATGAGTTATCTTCTCATGAACATCATTAATTGCCTGTGCGAATTCTTTTGCCTCTTGCAGATTCATTTCCATAATAGAAAACGCGTATCTTTCTGCTGTCTTTTCACCAACACCAGGCAAGAATTTTAATCGTTCAATTAATTCAGTTAAACTCTTTGGGTACATTCTTTACATCCCCGGAAGATTTAATCCGCTGGTGGCAGAACCAAGTTTGTTTTCTCTATCTTGGAATGCCTTTTCAACCGCTTCATTTACAGCGATTAAAATTAAGTCTTGTAACATTTCTTTGTTGTCTACAGACATAAGATCATCTGCGATTTCTACAGATTGCACTTCGTTTCTTCCATTTACAACAACCTTAACACCATTTCCTCCAGCTTTACCTTCGTACTCTGTCGCATTAAGTTCTTCTTCAATTTTGCCGAGATTGTCTTGCATCTGGCGGGCTTGTTCCATTAATTTCTGAATATCCATTTTTTATTCCTCTATTTCTAATATTTCTGGATTGAAAATTGCTTTTACTTTGTCTTCTGTTGTTAGTTCTTGTGGCTTTTCAATTGTGTATCGAACGATTGATTTTGGCTGTGGTAGATTACCTGATTTCTTTAGTTCGATAAACTTAAGTGTTGCATCTTTCATTGCTTCATTTGTCGCGATATACAACATCTTATCAATACCTAAAGTTTCTTTTGCAAATTGATATAACTCTTGATTCATCTTTGGTTCATTCATTCGATTTGCTAGCACTTTAGAATCGGTAGTTAGTACAACACAATCAAGTCCACTTGCGACAATTCTTGTCTCTTCAAGAAGTGATGTATACTTCTTGCTTTCCATATCAAATAAACTATGAATCTTGTTGAACTTCTCATCATCTTCGAATTTAATTGCTTTTTTGCATTGTACAAGAAGTGTTAATATTTCTTCAACCGAGAGTTCGTTAGAACTTGTAGAAACCTTTGTCTTTATTGGCTCTACAGGCTTTTGTTCTTCCTTGATTTCCATTGGTTGTTCTATAGGTTTTTCTGGTTCTTTTAGTTCTACTGTAGGTACAACATAACTACTTTCTTGTGGTTTAGTGGCAACTTCTACATGCTTTTCAACCATCACAGTTTCTATAGTAGGCTGAATTGCTAGACCCAAACAAATTACTTCAAAACAACTTGCAGAAGATGTTGCGATTCTAAACTTATCTTTAGAATCAAACATCTTTTCAATTATATGCATGCATGTTTTTTGATTTAATATTTCTGATAAAGATTCTGCTTGTTCTTTTGTAATAAGTTTGAGTAAAGTATCTTTCTTTGTAGAATGGTAAATAACGACATCTTTTAGAATATCTATCATTCCATCTGTAAACTTCTGGAAGTCGATACCTTTGTGCTCATACTTCTTAATTCTTGTTAGGATATCTTCTAAATTTCCTGCATGAATTGAATGTATTAAGTTTATCTTTTCTTCAATAGATGCTAGTCCATAAATATGGTCTACTTCTTCAGCTGTAATATGATCACTTGTATAAGATGCACATTGATCCATAATACTTAAGGCATCTCGCATACCACCGTCACATAGCACCGCAATATTTTCGGCTGCTTCTTCATCTAAGAAGATATTCTCTTTCTTTGCGATATCTAATAGATGATTTTTAATTTGGTCTTTACGTAATTTTGTAAAGTCAAAGCGTTGGCATCTTGAAATAATTGTTGGTAGTAATTTTTGTGGATCTGTTGTAGCTAGTACAAAGATAACATTTTCTGGTGGTTCTTCTAATGTCTTTAGTAATGCGCTAGATGCAGCACTGGATAGCTGATGTACCTCGTCCACAATATACACTTTATGATGGCCTTGCATTGGTGCAAGTTTGCTTCGATCAATCAAATCACGGATATCTTCCACGTGAGTTTCGTTTGCTGCGTTAATTTCAATAATATCTGGATGTGTTCCGCTATTTGCGGCTATACAGTTATCACATTCTTCACATGGAGCCTTCTCTGGATGTTCGCAGTTTACTGCTTTTGCCAGAAGTCTTGCCATTGTAGTCTTTCCGGTTCCTCTTGGACCACAGAAAAGATATGCGTGGCCAACTTTATGCTCACGTACAGCATTCTTAATTGATTGAACTATATACTCTTGTCCTACTACTTCTTCGAAGTTTGATGAACGATATTTTTGATATAACGCTTGCTTTGACATTATTTTTCTCCCAGTATATTCATTATAACAAAATTCCTACATTCACATGTAGGAATTCACTGTATATTGGCTTTATTTTTCTGTTTTTTCTCCTTTGTGATTTCTCTTTTTTTACGGAAGTAATTTGTTAGTATTTCAGCACACTCTTTTTGGAGGATATTTCCGACTATATTTGGATAATGATTAAGTCTATTTATCTTCTTTAAATCGATTACTGTCTCTAAACATCCGCCTTTTGGATCTGTTGTGCCATAATATACTGATCTTATACGAGAAAGATTGATAATCCCTGTACACATCATACATGGTTCTAGAGTTACATATAAATCACAGTCATTTAGACACCAATTCCCTTTTACTTCTGCTGCTTTCTGGATAGCTATCATTTCAGCGTGTGCATATGCCTGGTTTAGTTGTTCTTTAAGATTGTGCCCACGTGAAATTACTTCTCCATCACATACAATGACACATCCCACAGGAACTTCATCGATTTCTTCTGCTTTTCTAGCTTCTTCTAGAGCTAGTTCCATGTATTCTTCGTGTGTTTTCATAAAATAAAAGTGGCACACGCGATACAGGGACATCTATGGCTGCTGCCTTCCGGCCCTGACCAGGTTCAATGTATATATGCTGTGCCATGTATGATTATAGCAAATTTATCTTACTTCTCCAAGTATGTATTTTAAAAGGATTGTTTCACGTGAAACAATCCTTTTGTTTTTAGAAACTCTTCTTCTTTGTTGGAGGAACAATCTTGTCCTGTCCACCCATATATGGTCTGAGTGGTTCTGGAATATTGAGTGATCCATCTTCATTTAAGTTATTTTCAACAAATGCAATTAGCATACGTGGTGGAGCTACTACTGTATTATTTAATGTATGTGCAAAGTAGTTGCCCTTTTCACCCTTAATTCGAATTCCAAGTCTTCTAGCCTGAGCATCACCTAAATTAGAGCAGCTTCCAACTTCAAAGTACTTCTTCTGACGTGGAGACCAAGCTTCAACGTCGCAACTCTTAACCTTAAGATCTGCTAAGTCACCGGAGCAGCATTCCAAAGTTCTTACAGGAATATCTAACGAACGGAAGAAGTCTACGCTATTCTGCCATAACTTCTCATACCATTCCATAGAGTCTTCAGGCTTACATACAACTACCATTTCTTGTTTTTCAAATTGATGTACACGGTAAAGACCTCTTTCTTCGATTCCGTGTGCACCAACTTCCTTACGGAAGCATGGGCTATATGATGTTAAAGCGTATGGTAAATCTTCTTCTTTTAAGATTTGACCCATGAAACGACCAATCATTGAGTGTTCAGATGTACCAATTAGGTATAAATCTTCACCTTCAATCTTATACATCATATTTTGCATTTCTGCAAAACTCATAACACCTGTTACAACGCTACTATGAATCATGAATGGAGGAATGAAGTAAGTAAATCCTCTATTGATCATGAAATCTCTAGCATACGCAAGAATTGAAGAATGTAATCTAGCTACATCTCCTTGTAAGTAATAGAAGCCGTTACCAGATGTTCTTCCAGCACTATCAATATCAATACCAGCAAGTTTCTCTAAAATATCTGTATGATATGGAATTTCAAATGAAGGAATGACTGGTTCGCCATATTTTTGGATTTCTACATTTTCTGAATCATCTTTTCCAATTGGAACTGAAGGATCAATGATATTAGGAATAACCATCATTCTATTCTTGATTTCTTCAGCAAGTTTCTCTTCCTTCACTTCTAAGCTTTCTAGCTCTGCATCCATATCCTTTACAGATTGTTTGGCTTGTTCTGCAGCTTCAATGTTCTTATCTCTCATGTAGAGACCAATTTGTTTAGAAATCTTATTTCTCTCTCCGCGCAGAGTATCTCCACGTGTTTTCGCAGCACGATACTCAGCATCCATATTTAATACTTCATCAACAAGTACTAACTTTTCATCTTGGAACTTCTTCTTGATATTCTCTTTAACAAGTTCTGGATTTTCTCTAATTAGATTAATATCTATCATAATTTACCTCTCCTCTAAAAATAAAAAAGCATCATCCAACAAAGGGACGATGTCAACGCGGTGCCACCCTTTTTGTTAAATTGTTTCACGTGAAACAATTTAACCACTTCATTAGCAATAACGGGACAACCGGAAAGTATTAGTTTCACTCAAGAGCGGATTCATACATCACAATGGCAACTCACATCATCCGTTACCTTTCTGTAAATGCTTTTGTACTACTATTCTCTATCAACGTTTTTACAAAATTATTTAATCATCTTGATAGAAATTTGTCAATGTTACAAAACAGTGATATATTAAAAGTGATTAAACAACATAGTTGTTTTAATAATAAGGAGAATAGGTATGGCAAAAAAGTCGCAGTACAAACAGAAGTTAGAGTATAACAACAACTACAACAGAAACAACTACCGCTCATTCTCAGTCCGCTTTAACAATAAAGTTGAGAAAACAGTTATTGCTTGGCTTGAAGCTAAAGAATCTGTAAAGGGTTACTTATGTGATCTAATTCTTGCAGATATGGAAAAGAATGGAAAGAAGACTGCCACAAAGAAAGTAACAAAGAAGGCTCCAGTGAAGGCTGAAAAGAAAGTTGCCAAGAAAACTACTCCGGCTAAGAAAGTCGCAAAACCAGTAGCTAAGAAGACAGTTGCTAAACCTGCTGCAAAGAAAGTTACTAAAAAGACAGTTGCAAAGCCAGTAACTACAAAGAAATCAACAAAAAAAGCACCAGTAACAAAGAAAGCTGCTAAACCAGCTAAGAAGACTACTAAGAAAAAGTAATCTCTAAATAAAACTTCTGCATTTCGCTACGGAAGTTTTTTTATATTCAGATAGAAAAGACAGAGTGCTTTATACACCCTGTCTCATTTTTTATTCTTCTGAATCAGAATCTGTTACTTCTTCCTCATCATTTTCGATGATATCTTCTTCATCCTCTGCTGTTTCTTCAAAAACACCTTCATCTAACACTTCATTATGAGAGATGTCTACAACTTCTGAATCTTCCTCAGGTTCAAGGATTGCAACAGATGAAACAATATCATCCTTCACATTAATAACCTTCACACCTTGTGCAGAACGACTATATACAGATACCTGGTTTAGAGAAATACGGATTACAATACCACCAGCAGTCATAATCATGCAGTCTTCATCGCCTCTTACAGCACGCATACATACAAGCTTACCTGACTTCTCTGTAACATTAACCGTCTTAACACCACGTGCACCACGACGTGTCATACGATAATCCTCTAAGGATGACTTCTTACCAAATCCATTTTCTGTAATTGTTAAGATATATTCACCTTCAAGATTTGTAGCTAGTCCGATGACATAACCACCATCAACGTTGAATCCCTTCACACCACGTGCTGTACGTCCTAGAGGACGAACTGTGTTTTCAAGGAAGCGAACAGCCTTACCATTTGAACCTGCAATAATAATTTCCGCATTACCATCTGTACTTCTTACAAATGCAAGTTCATCATCTTCATTTAACTTAATCGCAATCTTACCATTCTTATTAATATTTTCATATTCATCAAATGTAGTACGTTTGATAATACCCTGTTTTGTAACGAAGAATAAGAACTTAGAATCATGCTCCTTGCTATATGGTACAAGAGCACGAATATTTTCAGTCTTATCCATACTGATTAAGTTGATAGCAGGAATGCCCTTACTTGTTCTACTGAATTCAGGCACGTTATATCCCTTAATACGATATACCTTACCCTTATCTGTAAATACTAATAAGTGGTCATGTGTAGACATACTGATAAACTGATCAATAATGTCATCCTTATGGAGTTCCATACCCTTGATACCCTTACCACCACGGTTTTGTACATGATAAGTATCTGTTGTTAAACGCTTAATATATCCGTTTGAAGATAACGTAATAATGATATTTTCAACTGGAATCAAGTCTTCATCTTCTACATCAGCGATTGCGTCGATAATCTCACTACGTCGTGGATCATTAAACTTCGCCTTCACTTCACTCAATTCATCACGAATGATTTGTAATACTCGTGCATGATTAGAAAGAATATCCTGGAAGTCAGCAATCTTAATCAATAGATCTTGATATTCATTTTCAATCTTTTCACGTTCAAGACCTGTTAGTCTTCTAAACTGCATGTCTAAGATTGCCTTGGCTTGAATTTCATCTAATCCAAAGCCTTCCATCAAACGTGGCATCGCTTCATTAGGATCACGTGAATCACGAATTGTATGAATAATCGCATCTAGATTATCAACTGCAATACGTAAACCTTCTAAAATATGTGCACGATCTTGCGCTTTCTTTAAATCAAACTGTGTACGACGTACGATTACTTCATCCTGGAATGCAATATAACCCTTTAGAAGGTCAATCATACTCGCTTGGCGAGGAACACCATTGAATAATACAACATTGTTTACACCAAAGTTAGATTGTAGAGGTGTAGAACGATATAACTGATTTAACATGACATCTGGTTGGATATCCTTACGTAATTCAATTACAACACGGATACCATCCATATTAGATTCATCACGTAAGTCAGTAATACCTTCAATTACTTTATCTCTAACTAAAGTCGCAATTCTTTCTACCAAGCTAGCTTTATTTACCATGTAAGGTAATTCATAGACTACGATACGAGATTTGCCATTTGGCATTTCTTCAATCTTTGTCTTAGCACGCATGATGACTGATCCACGACCAGTTTCAAATGCTTGGCGAATACCCGATCTACCTAAGATATACGCACCTGTAGGAAAGTCAGGACCCTTCATGTAGTTCATTAATTCAGTCGCTGTAATTTCTGGGTTATCCATAACCGCAAAAATTCCATCAATTGTTTCTCCTAAGTTATGTGGTGCAACATTGGTTGCCATACCTACCGCAATACCAGAAGAACCATTTACGATTAAGTTTGGATAACGTGATGGTAAAACTGTAGGTTCTTTTTCTTGACCATCATAGTTATCAACCA
This sequence comes from uncultured Solobacterium sp., assembly GCA_938039295.1. Taxonomy (GTDB): domain Bacteria; phylum Bacillota_I; class Bacilli_A; order Erysipelotrichales; family Erysipelotrichaceae; genus Bulleidia. The sequence goes on along the minus strand of CALHUY010000052.1, from coordinate 45,483 downwards.
TATCAACTGTATCTTTTTCAAGATCACGTAACATTTCTACCGCAATCTTAGACATACGTGCTTCGGTATAACGCATCGCAGCTGGATCATCACCATCCATAGAACCAAAGTTACCATGTCCATCAACCAATACAGTTCTCATATTCCATGGTTGTGCTAAATAAACTAACGCACCATAGATAGAAGAGTCACCATGAGGGTGATATTTACCCATCGTATCACCGACAATACGTGCACTCTTACGATATGCCTTGTCAGGACCGATGTTCATCTCATGCATGGAGTAAAGAATTCTTCTCTGTACAGGTTTTAAACCATCACGTACATCTGGTAATGCACGTGATACGATAACTGACATCGAATACTCCAAGAAGTCACGACGAATTTCTTTTGTTAATTCTGTTTCTGTAATATGTCCAGGATCAAAATTACTTTCGTCAAATTCCATAAAATCATCTAAAGCCATTGTAATTTATCTCCTTTCTTAGAAATCCAAGTTTTCCGCAAAGTGTGCGTTTTCTACAATAAAGTTCTTACGAGGTTCAACTTCTTCACCCATCAACATTGTAAAGTTATAGTCAGCTGCTTCCGCATCACCTACTGTAACTCGAATCAATGTACGATTCTTAGGATCCATTGTTGTTTCCCACAACTGTTCAGGATTCATTTCACCTAATCCCTTATAACGTTGAATACTGAGACGATCACCCAGTTCACGTTTTACATCTTCTAATTGACTATCTGTATATGCATAACGAACAGTCTGACCCTTTTGAATCTTATAGAGAGGTGGTTGTGCAATATAGATATAACCCTGTTCCAATAAAGGACGTAAATAACGATAGAAGAATGTTAATAATAATGTACGAATATGTGCACCATCAACGTCGGCATCGGTCATGATAACAATCTTGTGATAACGTAACTTCTCAAGATCAATTTCATCACTAACACCACATCCAAATGCAGTAATCATGGAACGAATTTCTGCATTTTCATAAATACGAGACTGTCTAGCCTTTTCTACGTTAAGTATCTTACCTCTTAACGGTAGAATTGCCTGGAAGTGTGAATCTCTTCCTTGTTTTGCGGAACCGCCGGCTGACTGTCCCTCGACGATATAGATTTCACAGATAGACGCATCCTTAGATGAGCAATCTGCTAACTTACCAGGAAGTGGACTAACTTCTAAAGCACTCTTTCTTCTTGTTAATTCACGAGCCTTCTTAGCCGCCATACGTGCTTGTGAAGCTAAGGCAACCTTTTCAAGGATAACCTTTGCCTCATCAGGATTTTCCATCAGATAACGCTCTAATTGTGTACCAAAGATATCAGAAACAATCTTACGTACTTCAGAGTTACCTAATTTTGTCTTTGTTTGTCCTTCGTACTGAGGATCTGGATGTTTCACACTAATAACAGCTGTTAAACCTTCACGACAGTCATCTGTCGTTAGATTATCATCCTTCTCCTTTAAGAAACCAATTTCACGAGCATATTTATTGATAACGCGGTTTAAGGCAAGACGGAAACCTTCTTCATGTGTACCACCTTCACCTGTGTTGATGTTATTACAGAAAGTATAAATATTAGGATTGTAGCCATCGTTATACTGACAAGCAACTTCTACTTGAATATTATTTTCATAACCTTCACTATAAATAATTTCATGATTTACAACATCACGATTACGATTTAAGAATTCAATATATTGTTTTAGACCACCATCAAACTTAAATACATAATGACGCTTTGATTCATCTTCTTCACGTAAATCATTAAACTTCAAACAAATACCCTTATTTAAGAATGCTAATTGACGTAAACGATCACGTAAGATTTCATGTTCATATACAACTGTTTCAGTAAAGATTGTTGGATCAGCTTTGAAACGTACTGTAGAGCCATGCTTATCAGTAGGACATGTTCCCTTTTCTACAAGATTTTCTACTGGATGACCACCATTTTCAAAACGAATAAAATATTCTTTTCCATCATGAAATACAGTTACTTCTAACCAACTACTTAAAGCATTAACAACAGACGCACCTACACCATGTAAACCACCTGATACTTTATAAGCACCACCGCCGAATTTACCACCAGCGTGCAAGACAGTAAAAATTGTCTCAATTGTAGACTTACCTGTCTTTTCATTAATACCTGTAGGCATACCACGACCATCATCTTCAACACTAATAATATTGTCTTTATCAACAGTTACAGTAACTGTTGAAGCATAACCCGCCATAGCTTCATCAATACCATTATCAACAATTTCCCAAACAAGGTGATGTAAACCTTTTGAAGAAGTTGATGCGATATACATACCTGGTCTTTTACGTACAGCTTCCAAGCCATCTAAGACCTGAATATCAGAGTCGTTATAAGTATGTGTAACTTTCATATCCATTTCTTGTCCTAATACAAGTTCACTATTTTCAGATACTTCAGTTACCTGCTCTAATTTATCGCTCATTGCTTACCTCCTGTAAGTGGAAAAATTTTTCCATCTTCTATATAAAATTCCATCATGTCTGCATGTTTCAAAAAATCAGGAATCTCCGTCGTCGTGATAATGCATTGAAAATCACGCTGTACCATCTGTAATAACTTCTTTTGACGACTATAATCTAATTCACTTAATACATCATCTAAAAGTAGAATTGGTTGTTTCTTCGTCATTAACTTAATGTAATTTAATAAAGCCAATTTAAACGATAACATTGCCATTCTCTTTTGACCTTGACTTGCAAAGTAAATTAAATTTTGATCATCCATCTTAAATATCAAGTCATCTAAATGAATACCAACTTTCGTAATATGATATTCAATATCTTTCTGACGTGATTCACGATGAATCTCTAGAATTTTTTCTTCTAGGTTATCTGTATCATCAACGAAAGTTTTATAAGCAACTTCCAACTGAATTTGACTTCCAGATAAATCCTGGTAAATTTTAGAAATCACAGATTGAATTACTTCAATAAACTTTCTTCTTTCACGGATAATATACGCTTCTACCTTAGATATTTGTTCATCTAAAATATCTAAATAGTTAAAATCAATTTTTTCACTCTTTAATAAAGCATTTCTATCTTTTAAGTACATTTGAAATTGATTTAACGATAATAGATATTTTGTAGAAACTTTTGTGATTTCTTGATTCATCACTCGTCTTCTCTCTTTCGGTTGATCATTAAAAATTCTAAGATCATCTGGTGAGAATAAAACTACATTTAATAAACCAATGAATTCACTACTCTTTTTGAGTGGTCTTTTATGAATCATTAGAGTTTTTCCATTTGGATGAATAATTACTTCTATATCTTTTTCATCTGTATCCACAAATCGACAATCAATTTTCGCAAACATCTCATCGTTACGAATCAATTTCTTATCATCAACGATACGATGTGAACGAGTTAATGAAAGATAAACTAAACTCTCTAATAAATTTGTCTTTCCTTGGGCATTTGCACCCGTGATTAGATTGATACTTGGATTAAACTCTATATATGCATTTTCATAATTTCTAAAATTTCTTAATTGAATATTTTTGATATACATTAGAAAACCACAAAAGTCTTTCCTTCAATTTTTACTTTGTCGCCTGGATAGAGTTTTCTACCTCTACGATTTTCTTTTTCACCATTCACAACAATATCCATTTCTTTAATTCTAAGCTTCGCTTCACCACCAGTGGAGACGATGCCAGAGAGTTTCATAAATTGCTGTAAAGTAATGTATTCTGTTGTGATTTTTTTCATCGTAAACTCCTTCATAAAAACCTTAAAAAAACCAATATAATTATATCATAAAAAACGCAAAAAATCCTTTATACAAAGGCATTTATAAACATTTTTTATATCTAAAAATTCAACCAGAAATTCTTATGATATTTCAATAAAAAAAGAGTAGATTTTATCTACTCTGATTAGTTATAAGTTCTAACTGGAAGAACAAGTTGTAAGATTGTAGAATCTTCTTCACTGCTGAGGATAAATGGTCTCATTTCTCCTACAAATTCAATCTTTAATTTATCTCCTCTGATTGATCTAGCAGCTTCCATGACATAGTTTCCTGAGAAACTAATATCTAAAGGTTCACCAGTAAATGTACCAACCAATGTTTCATGGGATTCACCAATTTCTTGACTCTTATTTGTTAGTACAATTTCTTCTGTAGAACACTGTAGACGGTTAATTGTCATATTATCTGTCTTAATAAAAGTTGTACGGTCAATTGCATGAATTAAATCGCTACGACTAATTTCTAAGGTATATTTAAATTCTCTAGGAATTAAACGATCAGTTTCTGGATATCCACCATCTAATAATCTTGTTTGTAAAATCATATCTTCATTTACAAACTGTGCTTTCTTATCGTTCAAGAAGATTTGGATTTCACAATCATCACCAAGCATTGTAGCCTTTACTTCATTTAAAGACTTAGAAGGAATTGTTACATTAAAGCTATCAGGACTTGTAAATGGAATTGTCTTCTTTGCAAGACGGTAAGAGTCAGTAGCAGTACAACATAATATATTATTTGCAAGATGGAAATTAACACCAGTTAAAACAGGTTTTGTTTCCTTTATAGATGTTGCAAATGTTGTTTGTTCAATAATATCAGACATAACACTTGAAGAAATCACAACAGAGTTTGCTGGTTTAGAAAAATCAATTGTTGGATAATCATGTGGATTCATACCATTGATTTTAAATACAGCTGAATTACCTGAGAATTTTGTAAGAGATCCATCAATAATCTCAACATGAATTTCTTCACTATCAATCTTACGTACGATTTCTAATAAGTATTTAGATTCAATTAAGATAGAACCTTCTTCTAAGATATTTAATTTATTCTTCTCATTTGCAGTGATTTTACGCTGGATAGAAATATCCGCATCACTACCAGTCACTATCATAGATTGATTTTTCACTTCAATCTTTAATCCTCTTAAAGATGTTTGTGGAGAATTTGGTGAGATAGCTCTAGATACTAACTGTAATGTGTTATAAAACTCTGTTTTGGAAATTGTTAAATTCATATTTTTTTCTCCCGTGTATTTAAAGTATTTTAAGTATTTATTCTTATTAAGTATGTGGATAATGTGGAAAACTCTTAGAAAGCCTTTAATGACGATACTATTTTAGCATTGTAACCTGTTATTTTACAGTGGATAAAATTGTGAATAACTTAAGCTTTTAAGTAATCTTCTATTTCTTTTACTGCTGCAGACATTGCTTTGTCCTTAGCAATTTGTGATTCAACTTTTGTACATGCACTAATGATAGTGGAATGATCTCTACCACCAAATTCTTCACCGATTTTAATATAAGAAATATCAAGTAATTTACGACATAAATAAATAGAAATATGACGTGCATTCGCAATATTCTTTGTACGTGTTTTAGAAGTAACTTGTTGTCTTGTTAATCCATAATAATCTGCGACAACTTTGATAATTTTCTTTGGAGATAAACCAGTCTTATCAGAAACAACTGATTGATTCTTTAATGCATTCATAATCGTATCAAAACGAATACATCCTCCATCTGGTTGGAATTGAATTGCATAGAATAATACACGATTCCAAGCACCTTCTAAATCTCTGACATTTCCTGAAAAGTTAGACGCAATATAATTTAATCCATCTTTATCAACATCTTCGATGGAATAACTACTAGATTTTATCTTCATTTGAAGAATTGCAAGAGATGTTTCAAATTCAGGTGAATCGATACCTACAGATAAACCACTGGAGAAGCGACTAATTAAGCGATCTTCAAGACCTTTAATTTCCTTTGGTAAACGATCAGACGCAATACAAATTTGCTTACGATTATTTACTAATTCGTTATAAATTGTGAAGAATACTTCATGTGATTTTTCTTTACCAGCTAAGAATTGAATATCATCAACAAGTAATAAATCAACTGAATACATATATTGTTTAAATTCATCAATTTTATTATTTCTGATTGCATTAACAACAGTTTCAACAAATTTTAGAGATTCTGTATAATAAACCTTCTTTGTAGGATCTTCTTTTAATACATAATTGGCAATCGACATTAGTAAATGTGTTTTACCTAAACCAGAATTACCATAGATAAATAAAGGGTTAAAAAACTTACCAGGACTCATTGCACAAGCTAATGCCGCAGCGTGACTCTCTCGATTACAGTCACCAACAACGAAATTATCAAAATTACGATCTTTTTGAATTGGCAAAGAAACAAAGTCACTTGTATCAATTTTAGAAATAGGTGTTGTTACTACCTTATTGATTGTTAATTCATTCTTCAAGAGTACTTCTACAATGAAATTATGATCAACATTTAAAATATCAATAAAAGAAGCTTCGATTTCTTTATTTTGGCTCTGTAAAATTTGTTTATTAATAATAGATGGCGCAACAATAATCACTTTTTCATCTGTGATTGCATACAAAAAACAAGGTTTAAAAAAATTATTAATTATAACAATATCAACTAATTGGTTATCACTCAAATATTGAAGAAGTTTATCCCAGACTTCCTTCAAATATTGTTCATTCCTGTACTCCATAAAAAATCCCCTTTATTAAGTCGCACTCTTATTTTAAGACTCAATTGTGGATAAATCCATAGTAAAAATGTTGATAATTTTTTTATCCACAACTGAACAATGTAGAAAATATAGTACAGGTATGAAATATAAAGGTTTTCCACAGTTTTCCACAAATTTTGATGTGGATAAAAATGTGGAGAAGTTATAAACAATGTTGATAAGTAAAAAAATCGTGGATAACTTTTCTTAAAAATAGGTTATACACAAAATATTGTTTATAAAATAATGCGATAAATAAAGGATTATTTAAAGTTTTCAACAGTTATCCACAATTGTGGATAACCACTGATTGTGGGATGTGAATAAGCTGTTGATAACCCACTACTATATACATTAAACCAGATAGTTTTCCCCAAGAAATGATATAAAAAGGCTTGAATTCTATATAATTCGTAATATATTGAAATTAGAAAGGATATAATTAGGAGAAAAGTATGAAAACTTACTTTAATTGGATCGTTGTCAAAGATAAAAAGCAGTATCTTTGGTTACTAGCGTTACCATTAGGTTTATTGAAAGCACTTCTCTTTGATATCCACGATCCGCAAATGTTTAATCGTCTCTTCGAGACAGTAATGATTGTGATGGTTTGCATTTATTTCTTTATTCGTTTTAATTCTTATTCACATTTCTTTAATCCAAATCATCCAAAACCAACAGATGTAAAGTAAAAATTCCCTGTGTACTTCATTGTACACAGGGATTCTTTCATTATTTAATCTTTAGTACATGTTCCTTAGCATGAATTAAATCAGTAATCATGTGGCAATACGGAGTAGAAATGCCTAAGGAATCACCTTTTTTAGCGACTGCACCATTGATGTAGTCAATTTCAGTTGGACGATGATTCTGGATGAGATCTTGATGCATTGATGGATAATGTGCCGCTGCTGCTACAGATGTTTTCATAACATAGTCTTTAATTGCTTGTTCATCTAATTTAACACCTGTGGCTTCACCAACCATTACAAATTCGTGAATAATTGTATCTACGACACGGATAGCTTCTTCACTAGAGAAGAATTCACCAATTGTACAATCAAGTAATGCACAAGTAGAGTTCATTGTGCCATTAACACAAGCCTTACGCCAAATAGATGGTAATACATCTTCATCATAAGTTACATTTAAATCTGCTTGATTTAGTACTTCCACAATCTTCTTAGCAGCTTCTTCACCATTCTTATCGATAGATTGTAGATTTACAGAACCTTTACCGATAAGTTTCGCTACACCTGGACCCTTTAATCCTGCCGTCCATACAGTAACACCCATTAAGATATTTTCTTCAGGGATATATTGTTTGATCACATCTTCGTGACCTAAGCCATTTAATAAACAAAGTACTTTTGTATTCTTACCAATAATCTGCTTGATATTTTGTAACATTGTTGGCAGTTGCATAGCCTTTGTAAATAAGATAATTAATTCAGCTTCTTTTGTGGCTTCTGTTGGTTCCATGATAGTCATCTTGACACAATCCTCTGTATCACCAACAATCTTTAAGCCATCATTTTTAATTGCCTGAATATGTTCTTTCCACATATCCAATAAAATAACTTCATTTCCTGCTTTATGTAATTGATAGCCAAAGCGGCAACCCATTGCACCTGCACCTGCGATATAAACAAACATTTTGTTTTCCTCCTTTATCCTTTGAATGTAAATATTTCTTTCTTATAAAGATGTAATACATCACAACATACTTTATTTACAATAAAGCCAACTACAAATGGCACAACAATCCAGGCAACTAGCATAATCACAACATTGATATTTCCTGCATTGAGTGCTGCTAATGGGGATACAAGTCCTACAAATCCAAATCCTGCTGATGCTGGAGTACCAACCATCTGGAAGATAGGAACACTGAGAGAACTGATTGCGGCTGTAATCGCAACTGGCAAACCAATAATAGGATTTGTTAGGAAATTAGGCATCATCATCTTCATGGCTCCTAAACCAATTGCGATAGGAACACCAGGCTTATTAACTCTAGCGCATGCCCATACAAGTAAAGCAGCAGCAGAAGCTACACCCATACCTGCAGCAGCAGATGAGATACCAGTTAAACCAATTGCTAAACCAATCGCAACGGTAGATAGTGGACTAATGATAATGAGTGAGAACGACATCGCAATTAAGATACTCATCAAAATTGGTTGTAATGTTGTAAATGAATTGATTCCCTGTCCAATTAGAGAAGTAATCATAGAAACATATGGAAGTGTTAAAGTACCTACCCAACCAACACCCGTTCCAACGATAATTGGAAGGAATACAAGATTAAGAGAACCTAGTTTAGCACTGATTAAACGAATCACAAGAATTGCTAGAGCTGCTGTTAACATTGTGTTAATGACATCACCAATTCCTGCTAAACGGAAGATGTTTGTAACATTTCCATCCATCGTTACTTCAACGAATTTCCAAGCTCCAGAACCAATATAAGCTGCACCACCCACACAAGAAGATTGAATTGGATTTAACTTAAACTGCATCGAAATTAAATAACCAGCCATTAATGGTGTAAAGTATTGGAATACTTGAACGATGTGTAACCAATTCGCAAATAATGGATTAGAAGCGAATGGTTTTAAGAAAGTTGCGAGAATTGCGTTAGGAATTAACGCTACAACAATTGCGATTGTTGCACCATTTAATACCTTTAAAATGAATGAGCCTACTGTCTCCTTTTGCATTTCAGACATAAAATTTATCTCCTTTTTAAAAGTAAATCATATGGAATTATCATAGGTATCACCGGTAAATACTTGTGATTAATTTCACTAAAATAATTATAAACCTATCATTTTTTTCAAACAAGTAATAAGTATTTCACTTTATGAAATTTTATATACAACAATAAAAAAAGAATTCCAATTAAGGAATTCTTATTCAGACATATTTGGAATTTCTTCCTGTGGTTCATCGGAAACATAACGAATGCAGATGTGTCTGTAACTACCTTCACCCTCTGATTCTGTCTTGATGTTGTGCCAATCACCTAATACCTTATGAATCACTTTTCTTTCGTCATTTGGCATTGGATCAAGTACTACATCAACCTTTGAACGTTGAACTTGTTTTGCGATACGCTTTGCCATAGAACGAATCTTTTGATAGCGCTCTTCTTTGTAGTGGTTGATATCAATCAATACATCGATACGCTTTTCAAATTCAGAGTTTACAGCAGCACGTAATACTGTATTGAACGCAGCTAATGTCTTACCCATCTTACCGATGAGAATAGCGTTGTTATCAGAATTTAGATTGATGACATAACTATCATCTAATTCTTCTAAAGCTACTTCAATATCTAAATCGATATGTGTAAAGAATTCACCTAAGTAGTCAAAGATAAATTCCTTCACATCTTCAGCACAGAATACCTTTGCGGATACAGAATTACCAATTCCTAATAATCCCTTTTTCTCTTCCACAATTGTATATTCTAATTCATCGATTGTAACTCCCTTTTCTTCAGCAGCGTTTTGTAGAAGTTCTTCAAGTGTTTTTGCAGTATAGATTTGCATTATCTTAAGCCTTCTTTCTGTGAATTATTCTCCATGATATTTTGGACAACAATTGTCTTAATAATATCTACGATGTTACGAATGAACCAGAATAAGGACATACCTGATTGCCACATTAAACCGAATGCAAGTACCATAACAATCATGTACATCTGCATCATCATGTTCTGATTATTTGTAGGTTCTGGCTTACGATGATGCTTGGCAGCTTCAGCCGCAGCCTTCTTCTTTTGGAAGTATATTGGTAATAATACTAATACTACCTGTGTAACAGCCATTAATAAGAACAAGATGATATATGGTAATCCACTAAGATCACCTTTAAATAATAAACCAAACGCTTCACTAGGCTTAACCTGTAAGTTCATTCCTAAGAATGTACCATTTACAATGGCTTCTGCACGTTGGATAGCCATGAACATAGCCATGATAATAGGTAACTGAATGAACTGTACTAACATCATAGAACCAGGGTTAACGTCATACTTCTTCATTAACTGCTGTTGTTCTTGAGCCATACGCATCTTAGATGCTTGATCGTCACGGCCTTCGTATTTACGTTGAATCTTGTTTAATTCAGGCTGTAACATCTGCATTCTTTGCATACTCATCTGGGATTTTAATGTAAAGACTGCAAGTAAACCATTTACAACCGCAGTAACGACAGCGATTGCACCACCAACAGTGATAATTGGTGCTAAGTGGTTAAGTACCCAGCTTAGTGGCCAAACAAATAATGCATTAAACCAGTTTTCAGACTGGAAGATATCTCCAAAAGTTGTTGTGTTGGAAATCAAAATAATGTGTCCATTCGCATCCTTTGGAGCTGTACAACCAGTAGCTGTCACTACGATTGTCACAATTGCCATTAAGGCAAGTAGTTTCTTTGTACGAGGGGTAAACTTCATATTTTCTCCTTATGTTTCAACTATTTAATTTTAGCCTTTATTAATAGTTTTTCCAAGTTATTTTTATTCTCCTCATAGCTAAGAGAAGAATAGTTAAAGCGGATAATCAAGACCAAGTCATGATTTGTGTTTTTAAAATCAATTAATTCATGACACATCATACGAACCTGACGTTTATATAGATTGCGATGTACGGCATTTCCTAGCTTCTTTGACACAGAAATACCAATACGTGCCTCATCATCGTCTTTTTGTCCGTAATAGATGACAAAGGATTGATTTACAATCTTTGCCCCCTTTTTGATCATGGATTGAAATTCTTCCGCTTTTTTAATTCGATTCTTTACTTTCATCTCTAACCTCTACAGTAAGAAAAAAACCACCAATGGTGGCTTCTTAAGCAGATAAGACCTTTCTTCCCTTAGCTCTACGTCTGTTGATAACTTTACGTCCACCCACAGTAGCCATACGGGCTCTAAAGCCGTGTGTAGCTTTATTCTTTTTCTTGCTTGGTTGGTATGTTCTCTTCATTCATGCCACCTCCAAATTACTATATATTGAACATATGCTCATAAATAATACTTTTTGAAGTGAAAAATGTCAACGCTAGAATGAAAATAGATGAAAAAGAATTATAGAAAATTACACACAAACAAAAAAACAAAGTAGAGATTTTCTACTTTGTTATCTGATAAAATTCTTCAAATGTTAAATTAGCGCCACCTTGTTCATACATTGCGTTAGAAACATCTGTTCCAACATAGCGGTAATGCCATGGCATATAGCTATATCCTGTAATATCCTGCTTCTTATCAGGATAACGTAGGATAAATCCATAATTATGTGCATTTTCATATAACCACTTACCAGCAGGTGTATTTGCGAAGTCTACAGAACTTGTACCAGTCGCTGTATCTGTAAAGTCGAGTGCTAAACCTGTCTGATTTTCACTATAACCTGCTTTAGCAGTTGTATCAGAGGCTTCTTTTTCACCTAACTTACTAACACGGTCTTCATAAAGTGTCTGTTGTTCATCATAAGAGCGGTATCCAGCTGTAACATAAAGTTTAATACCAGCAGCTTCAGCAGCAGAAATCATAGATTTAGCCGCATCACCAACGTCCTGACGAATTTGAATTACATCTGCAGTACTCTGTAAATACGGAGAAGCTAGATTTGCAGGAACGAAGTCACGTGAAAGGGAGTGATTTTTATCAACCAATACTGTAACGCTGTTTGGATCTGTTAAATGGGCTGGTAAAGCAGATGCAGTTGGCTCTACTGTAGAAGCAGTTGCCGTAGGCTCTGGAGTAGGTGTTGTCTTCTTTAATAACTCTGGATGACTATTGACGTAGAGCGCTACGCAGAATAAGCATACAGATACTAGTAATAAGAATTTAAGCAGTGTAGGAACACTGAGAAATTTCGTTTTTATCTTCTTTTCGTTTTCCATAACGTTTTTCCTTTATATATGTATACATTAGATAATGTATAGGTATTTTACCATATAACAAATGATTCGCAAATTTTGAACAAGTCTAGGATATTTCTGTATAATATATAGATAAGTACGGGAGGGAAAAATATGAACCCAGCAAGATTTGTAACATTCGCAATGTATATTGCAATGGCATATTTAATTATTAAGATGTTTATATCTTCAAAGCGTAACGGAAAAAATAAGATGATTATTGATGCAGTGCGCTTAATCAATGAGAAGGAGATGTTCTTTAACCGCGTGGATCAATTAATTTCAACAGTAAATGATCCAGAATTTGCCAATAAAGGACGTGTATTAAAACTTTGGGGATGTGCATATCACCAAGACTTTCATGAATTTGATACTACATTACAAGAACTAGATATCGATTCTTTAATTGAAGATAAGAAGGGTGTTAAGTCAATCGACACAAATGAAGATTCATTCTTCTATTTATATCTAGCAATTCCAAATGTATTACATCATATTGGTAGAGATGATTTACGTGCAACCATGCATGCAAAGTTACAACCATATGAAGAATTATTAGGAAATCAACTTGCAAAGGCATTATCAGACCAGCTTGATAAATATTATGATTCAATAGATGACCGTGGTCAGACATTCTTTGAAAAGTTACTTGAAGGTGACTATGAAGGATATATCTATTCTAGAACGATGATTGGTATTTATAAGAATCTCGCAAATGCTACACTTTATAAGATTTATCAAGACCAAGCGAAGTTTGATCAACAAGAAGAACTAAAGCCAATGCTAGAACAATTTGCACAAACAGGTGTTGGTAAGAGATGGATTCAAAGTTTAGATATTACTTTAGATAGCAGTACAGAAGAGGCTGTTGAAACAGAAGTTGTAGAAAACAAGAAGTCTCATTCTGAAGAAAATCTATCTGAAACCATGGTATTGGAAAAATTAACAGATAGTGATATTGAAAAGTTAGATCAGAAACCATCTGAAAATCTATCTGAGACAATGGTTCTAGAGAGATTAACAGATGCGGATTTAGAAGAAAAGGATAACAAGTAATGAAGTTAATTGCAGGTTTAGGAAACCCTGGCAAGGAATACGAAAAGACAAGACATAACAGTGGATTTCTAGCCGTAGATAAACTAGCTGAAAAGTTAGGAACTTCCATTACATCAGAAAAGTGGAATGCACTTATCGCTAGCGTTAGAATCAATGGTGAACAAGTAACACTCATGAAGCCACTTACATATATGAATGAATCAGGTAGTGCAATTTCACAAGCTGTGAAGTTCTATAAATTACAACCAGAGGATATTCTAATCTTACACGATGATATGGATATTCCTGTTGGTGCTTTACGTATTCGTAAGAATGGTTCTGGTGGTGGACAAAAGGGTATGAAGTCTATTATCAATGCACTAGGAACAGACCAAATTGCGCGTGTACGAATTGGTGTTGGTCATAGTGAGCCAGGAAATCACGCAAAGGTTCCTGATTGGGTATTATCTCCAGTCCCAAAGGCAGAACGAGAGGAATTTGAACGTATCATCTCTATCGCAGCAGATGCGGCAGAAGCTTGGGTCAATGAGCCTTTAGAGAAAGTGATGAACAAATACAACATCAAAGAAAAGAAAAAGTAAGTTAAATTGCCATGATTTGTGGCAATTTTTCTTATCTAGAAGAAAGATGTATTAAGTGTTCTTCTGTTTTTCAAAGGGTAATAATGATAAAATAAGAAGACACAAAAAGGAGATTACTTGAAAAATTCAATACAGAAAATTCCAAATTGGTTGTATGAAAGAATGGTGGATAATCCAGCTGTAAATCTGTTGGATCACGCAAAGTCCCCAATTCCATATACTTCTTTGATTGAAGAAGCGTTAGTCATTGCAACTTCTTTCCAAAAGAAGCCAAGACCAATTCTGGTTGTAAAACAAAATCTCTATACGGCACAGCGTTTATATGAGAGGGTTGCGACACTCTTAGATGAAAAAGATTGTGCTCTTTTTGGTGCGGATGAATCATTACGTGTAGAAGCTATCGCATCTAGCCCTGAATTAACTGCACAAAAAGTAGAGACCTTAGCAGGACTGTTATCGAATCCAAACCAAGTAGTTATTACTTGTCCATCAGCACTATTAAGACAACTGCCATTTCCAGAAGATTTTAAAGATCGCTGTATCACGGTTAAAACAGGTGATACGCTGGACATGCATGCATTCAAACAAAAATTATTGTCTGGTGGATATCAGAAGACAGCTCATATCGACCAACCATTAACCTTCGCCGCAAGAGGTGGTATCGTCGATGTATATTCCATTAACTATGATTCACCAATTCGTATTGAGTTTTTTGATACAGAAGTAGAATCCATCCGTTTCTTTGATGTAGCTACACAAAAGACAATTGAAAAGATTGGTGAAGTGACCATCATACCGGCAGGTGATGTATTCTTTACAGATGAACAGATTGAAGAAATCTGTACCAAATCAGAAGAACTATTATCAAAAGAAAATAAACCAATCTTGGCTGCCGAAATTGAATCGGACTTACATGCATTACGTGAAAAGGTATTCGCATCACATATGTATTCCTATATGGCATTACTGTCAAAGACAGCAGGTATTTGGGATTACATGCAAAATCCACTGATCGTCTATTCCGATGAACAACTCATTCTTGACTCTGCGAAGAAATTAAATGAAGAAACAGTAACCTACATTCAAGAGATGGTTCAAGAAGAGAAGATGTTACCGAAGTTTGCGATGTGGCATGATATCCACAGTATTTCTAAGCACGGTAAGAAAGTTGTAGAAGATCCATTTACAGAGAATGTTGTCAACATTGAAGAATTACATATTCCTAATGAAACACTTGAACAAAAGTTATTACTGATTCATCAGCCGATGCCGGTTGTTTTGGCGCTATCGGAAAAAGAAGTTGTAACAGTCATTGATAAATGTGTAGAGATGAAACTACCATATCATCTTTTAACGGATGATGGTGAACCAGTTGAAGGTATCAATATCTATACAAACTCTTTTGCGCAAGGTTTCTATATCGTTGATAAAAATCTAAAGGTATATACAGCAGCGGAAATCTTTGCCTACCATCACCACAAAGGTAGATATGAGAATAAGTTCCGTAATGCGGAAGTCATTCATGGTTATGACGAACTTCAACCAGGTGATTATGTTGTCCATGCCCAATACGGTGTTGGACAATACATCTGTATTGAAAACCGTGAAATTCAAAAAGTGAAAAGAGACTTCTTAAAGATTATCTATCGTGGCAATACTGAGTTATTAGTACCATTAGAACAATTCCGTCTTGTACGTAAGTTTGTATCAAGAGAAGGGGTTGTACCAAAGTTAAATAAACTTGGTTCTGGTGATTGGGAGAAGACAAAACAACGCCTTCAAAGTAATGTTGAAAATATCGCAGAACGTTTATTAACACTCTATGCCAATCGTGAACAACATATTGGCTTTGCCTTTTCAAAAGATAATGAGATGACAAAGAAGTTTGAAAATTCCTTCTCCTTTGATTTAACACCTGACCAAGAAAAGGCAGTTGCGGAAATCAAGAAAGATATGGAAAGTAATAAACCAATGGACCGTTTAGTTTGTGGAGATGTTGGTTTTGGTAAGACAGAAGTATCAATCCGAGCATCCTTTAAGGCTGTTTGTGATAATAAGCAGGTTGCTGTACTATGTCCAACTACCATCCTTGCAGAACAACACTTCCATACCTTCCAAAAACGTTACCAGGAGTTTCCAGTTACAGTAAAAGTACTAAACCGCTTTGTTAGTCCAGCCGAACAAAAACAAGTACTAAAGGAACTAGAAGAAGGTAAGATAGACATTATTATCGGTACACATCGTTTACTGTCCAAGGATGTAAAGTTTAAAGACCTTGGACTATTAGTGGTAGATGAGGAACAACGTTTTGGGGTTGAACATAAGGAAAAGATTAAAGAACTCAAGAATGGGGTAGATGTATTATCGCTGAGTGCTACACCAATTCCACGTACACTACAGATGTCGCTTGTAGGTATTCGTTCATTATCGTTATTAGAAACACCCCCATTAAACCGCTATAGTGTACAAACCTATGTTGTAGAAAAAGATAAGAATTTAATCCGAGACGCAATTCAAAAAGAACTATCCAGAAATGGACAGGTATTCTATCTTCATAACAATATTGATCAAATCTATAACATCGCAAGAAATATACAAAATCTTGTGCCTGAGTCTAGAGTTGGAATCGTCCATGGCAAGCTTGGCAAAGAAGAGATTGAGGATATCATGAAGAGATTTATCGAGAAGGAACTCGATATTCTTGTCTGTACAACAATCGTTGAAAATGGAATTGATATTCCAAATGTAAATACAATTCTAGTGGATAATGCCCAAGACTTTGGCTTAGCACAGATTTATCAGATCAAGGGAAGAGTTGGACGCAGTGATCGTTTGGCGTATGCATACTTACTCATTCCTCCACGTAGACAGTTATCTGAGGTTGCCCAAAAGAGATTAACTGCAGTCAAAGAGTTTGCTCGTCTTGGTAGTGGATATAAGATTGCGATGCGAGATTTAACAATCCGTGGTGCTGGTGACCTTCTTGGCTCAGACCAATCTGGCTTTATCGATACTGTTGGTATTGATATGTATATTGAAATGCTAGAAGAGGCAATTCAAGCCAAGAAAGATGGTCGAAAACAAGAAGACCTTACACCAAAACCAAAGACCAATATCCAAACAACAAGCTATATTCCAGAGGAGTTCGCACCAGATGACTTTGATAAGTTAGATATGTATCAACGTATCGACGCAATCAAGAATGAGAAGATGTTAGAAGCGTATAAGAATGATGTGATTGACCAGTATGGTAAGTTACCAAAGGAAGTCAGCACATTATTCTTAAAGAAACAATTAGACCTCGCACTAGAAGAACCAATCGTAGAAAACTACCGAGAAATTCGAGGACAGACAGAATTAACATTCTCTCCACTCTTTTCACAAAGAGCGGATGGTGTAAAACTTTTTGAAAAGATTACAAAGATATCCAAGGATGCGACTTTACGCTATACCAATGGCACAATCATTGTTATCCTACCAAAGAATTCACAAAATATTTCCCTGGCAATAAAGATTATTTATGCCGCAAAGGAGTCCATGAGAAATGAGAATTGATAAGTTTTTGAAGGTATCGCGTATCCTTAAGCGTAGAACCGTTTCTAAAGAGTTAGCTGTTAATCAGCGTATCGAAATTAATGGTCGTATTGTAAAGCCAGCACATGATGTTGCGGCAGGTGATATTGTGTCGATTACATTTGGTAATCGCAAACTTACGGTACGTGTATTATCGGTTGAAGAAGTCAAAAAGAAGAAAGATGCATCTGAACTCTATGAGATTATCTCAGAGGAAAAGATAGCCTCTCCACTTGAAGTAGAAACAGAATAGTGTTATAAAAACTATATTGAGGAAGACATGGCAAAGAAGAGAAAAAAGAAACTAAATTCGAAATTCGTCGCATTCATCGCACTTGGCCTAGCGATGGCTATGTTATTAGCAGTTGGAAGAGAAGTCATGACAACGCTACAGCTACGTAAGCAGATGGCAGAAGCCAAAGAAAAGTTAGCTCAAATGCAAGAAGAAAACGAATTACTGGTTGAAGAAAAGACAAAGCTCCAAGACCCAGATTATGTGGAGAGTTATGCACGTTCTAACTACATGTTCTCAAAAGATGGAGAACAGATCTTCTTCTTACCAGACAAAACGGATAAGAAAAAGAATGAGTCAAATAAATGATTCATTCTTTTTGATAGTTACAAGTTTACAAAATATAGAGGCATCGTGATGATAGAGAAAAAATACGAAACAAAATCTGGGAATATTCATTATTGGATAAATGAGAATGTATCTAAGTCAGAATATACACTAGTCTTTTTGCCGGGATTAACAGCAGATCATAGATTATTTGAGAAGCAACTAGCGTATATGGAAGATAAATATAGGGTATTTGTGTGGGATGCGCCTGGACATGCGGCATCCTACCCTTTTGAACTAGACTTTGATTTATTTACCGAAGTAAAATGGCTAGATGAAATATTGGCGAAGGAAGGAATTGAAAATCCAGTTATCATTGGTCAATCAATGGGTGGATATTTAGGACAAATTTACGCTGAATTATTTCCCCATAAATTGAAAGGACTTGTGATGATAGATTCCCCATCTTTACAAAGAAGGTATTATACCGCAATTGAATTATGGTTATTAAAAATTGTAGGACCTATCTATCAGATTTATCCATGGAAATCATTGTTAAAAGTTGGTTCAGATGGTGTTTCCACGACGACATATGGCAAACAGTTAATGCTTAAAATGATGAAGGTATATGATGGTGACAAAAAACGATATGCTAGTCTGGCTGCACATGGATATCAATGCTTGGCGGATGCAGTAGAAAAGAATTTACCGTATGAGCCACAATGTCCAACTATGGTAATTTGTGGAAAGCAAGACCATGCAGGCTCATGTATACGTTACTTAAAGGCATATGAGAAATATACAGGAAAGTCTGTAGAGTGGATTGATCATGCAGGACATAATTCCAATACAGACCAGCCAGAAATTGTGAATCAATTGATTGAGAAATTTATAAAAAATATCTAATGAAAAAAGTATAAGAAAGAGTGACAATCTTTGTCGTTAGAACAAGGATTGTCACTTTTTTATTTAATTACAGTGATATTGTTAACTGGTTCAAAATCGATGACTTTGTGTTCCTGGATATAATTCGCAAGAAGTTCTACCATGCTAGAAAGATCAGTTGAAACAGTTGGCGCTTCTTTAATCATATTGTAATTACCACCACCCGTTGCACGATAGTTATTCATCGCAATCGTAAATTCCATATCATCTGTTACATCATTGCCTTGATAGGTAAGGGATGTAATACGATGTCCTACAGAGTTAGAAACTTTGATTGTATATTCAATACCATCAACCATGTCGTAGTTATAGTGCTGTGGTTTAGGCCAATCATAGGATGGGTTTACAATGATATGTTCATTATGAATCATCCAGAATTCAGCTGTCTTTTCAAGATACTCACGTAGAATCTTACCAGTAATCTTCTTAACAACCGTAGTATTTGGATAGACATACGTACTGACTAAGTCACGCATTGTAATATCTTTGCCAAAGCCTGTTGCGCCAAGGAAGAGGGCATTAGAACTTAAATCAGCACCTGTCTTTTCTTGTTGGACTTTATTGAGGAAAGTGATGACTTGAGATTTATGTAGTCGGGCATCGAATTCATCAGTTATACGTAAATCAACATTTGTTGTGCCAAGTGTTTGATCTAACCACGCTTGGCAAGTAGCTTCTTCCGTTTCAAAGAGTTTTAACATCTCTGGATCAGCGTCAATATCTGCCTTTAGAATACGAGGTTCAATTGTATTGTTATCTGGATAGATATCAATACATGCAAGTTCAGCACCGTTGGCTGCTGTCTGTGTATAGTAAGTGTCATAAAGCTTACCAGCTTCTGTACGATGTTGGTGACCAGAAATCATGACATCGATACCACGGATGTTTCTAAGAATCTTATATCCTTCGTTTTCGCCAGTTTCATCTTCTGTTAATCTTCCACTAACGAGGTCACGTTCAAATCCTCCATGATACATACAGATGATATAGTCAGGATTTTCTAAACGCTTAAGGAGTTTTACAGTCGCTTCGGCAGAAAGATACGCATCCACGAAGCGCATATGTTTGATATGAGACTTCTGTTCCCAATGAGGAATATACTGGGTAACAATACCAAAAATCGCAATCTTCTTACCAGCAACTTGGCGAATAACATAGTTAGGACCAAATGGCTTTCCATGATAGAAGAAGTTAGAAGTGATACATGGTGCACCTGCATTTTGTAGGTGCATCATCAAAGCCTCTTCACCATAATTAAAGTCATGGTTACCGACATTAATATAGTCGTAGTTTAAGTCAGCCATAGCACGTGTGATAGGACTAACTTCATCAGGAGTTTTTACAAAGTGATGATACATTAAAGGCGAACCTTCTAAAACATCACCATTATCTAATACGAGTGTATTCTCATCACGAAGAATATTAACTAAACTTTTGATTTTAGCTAAACCGATATCTTTACTGGAACCGTCAGCGTAACTGTGTGGATAGATGTACCCGTGCACATCAGAAGTGGCTAAAATTCGAATTCGATCTGTCATGAAAACCTCATTTCTATTGATGACTCAATTGCCACACTATTTTATCACATGTTGAGCATCAAAATATGTTAGATTCATAAATCGTGGTATGATATGAAAACATTGAGGATAGAAACCTATGATGAAAGATACTAGATTTCGAGATAAATTAAATTTTAGACAGCTCGGTGGGTATGTAACAACTGAGGGTAGAAGTGTAAAAGAAAATGTTTTTTATCGCAGTGGTGCACCATTCCGTATGAATGAATCTGAAATTGAAGTTCTAAAACAATTAGGATTATGTGCCATCATGGACCTACGTTCAAACGAAGAAATCTTACGAAGACCAGATCCAGAGTTTCCAAATATCTTGATGATTAAACACAGTGGAGCAGTTTCTGAAGGTGGCGAAGAAATTAACTTCTCTAGCGAAGGAATGAATCGTATTGGGGAAGGCGGCATAGAACAACTTGCATTACTAAAGAATTATTATGCAAGAATGCCATTTAACAACCAAGCCTTCCGTATTCTATTTGAGCATATCCAAAAGGGTGATGTGCCTATCTTAATCCATTGTGCAAGCGGTAAAGATCGTACTGGTGTAGCATGCATGTTAATCTTACTTGCATTAGGGGTTGATCGAGAAATCGTATTAGAAGATTATCTTCTAACAAATGTATATCATCGCGAAGCGATTCAAAAGAAACTAGAAGAAGATAAAGATATTATTCTGAAACATCCAGAACGTGAAGAGTTAGACCGCATGACATTTGGCGTAACAGAAGAGATTGGTAAGATTGTGCTAGACGCAATCTTTAATGAATATGGAAGTATCGAAGAGTACTTTGAGAAAGAGTTTAATATCAATCAAGATGAACTACAACGATTAAGAAACATATATACAGAATAAATAAAGTACCTGCATGCAGGTACTTTTAATATTTATTTATTTTCTTCCGTGTGCTAAACGAGCACGAACCTTTGTAGAACAATACTCAATCAAGATAACAAGTAAGATGAGTGTTAATAGGAATGCGCCAACGTTAGACCACTTACCAGATGAGATTGCGTTATTGAGTGGAGAACCAATACCACCTGCACCAACGATACCAAGGATAGTCGCATCCTTTAAGTTGATATCGAAACGATAGATTGCAGTGGAGATAAAGGAAGCACTTAGCTGTGGTAAGATACCACAACGAATCTTCTGGAATGTTGTACAGCCAGCCGCATCAAGTGATTCAAGAATACCTGTATTTAAATCTTCGATGGCTGTGATATACATCTTTGAAATCATACCAATGGAACATACAGACTGTGTTACAACACCACAGAATGGGCCAGGTCCAGTTACACGAATCCATACAAGCGCCCAAATGAGTGCAGGGATTGTACGAATCAATAGGATCAGTGCACGGAAGAACATAGCGATAGGCTTAGGTACAATATTTGTAGAAGCTAGGAAACTTACAGGAATCGCAAGAATCGCACCGATGATAGTACCAAGTACCGCAATCGCAATCGTCTGTAAGAGTAAGAATGGGATACCACTATCACTCATATCGAAGATAAGAGAGATATTCGGGTGCAATAGACCATTTACAAGACCCTTTGCGACATTCAATCCTGAATCTGTGAATCCACTAAAGTGTAGAGATTGAGAACCCCAAGTCATAAGACTTACAACAATCGCAACTGTTATGAGTCTAACCCAAATTGTTTTAGGTTCTTCATTTAGTCTGGCAATAATATTTTCTGACATATGACCTCCTGTTTAAGATAACTTTGAACGCAGGTAATCATTGATCATATCAATGAGCCAAACGACAACAAATAATGTAATTAGAATCATACCGAGGTCAGAGTAAGCACGTAATCCAGTACGTTCACGAATTAAGATACCAAGTCCACCCGCACCTACATAACCTAGAATGGAGGATGCACGTACATTGATCTCAAAGCAATACAAGCAATCCGCTAAATAAGTAGGTAAAATTTGTGGCATACACGCAGACCAGAAGGACTGTAATGTGGAAGCACCAAATGATTGCATCGCTTCATATGGACCCATATCGATTGTTTCGATACTTTCATATAACATCTTGGCAACGATACCAATCGTAAATACTGCGATAGCGACTGTACCCGCAAGAGGACCTAAACTAAAGATTAACGCAAAGATATATGCATAAATCAAAGTTGGAATGGAACGTAATACAGATAAGATAAAGCGACACACAAGTAGTGTTGGTTTATTCTTATTGATATTACTAGATGCGAGAATTGCAAGTGGTAGACCAATTAAGGAACCAATGATTGTACCAACAATGGACATCTGTATGGTTTCAATTAATGGTGAAATTACCTTTGGAAAGTAATTTAAATTTGGATGGAAAATTTTGGATAGAATCACAGTTAATTGTTTTGCTCGCGAGATAATGATGGATAAATCAAAACCTGTTGCACGAATTGAAATCATGACAACAATTGTAAATAACAGGAGAATCAAAGGGGTTCTACTGCGAGGTCTTTCAACGGTATGCCCGTTTGGCAGTGTGATTAATTCAGGTTTAAAGATTCTGTCAAACAATGGCGTTTTTAACATTTTCTGTTTCGCCATGTTTACTTGCCTGCAACTTCCTTTACATCATCCTTTGAAGTTGGAATTGCTTTTCCGTTATAAACTTCATCAAGAATCTCTTTTGTGATCTTATCTGTTGGACCATCATAAACGATATGACCAGAACGAACACCAATGACACGAGTAGCGTATTTCAACGCTAGATCGACATGGTGAATATTTAATAGGATAGAGATATTCATTTCTTTGTTGATTCTTGCAAAGTCACTCATAACAACATCCGCCATGATAGGGTCTAACGAAGCGACTGGCTCATCTGCGAGAATAATCGAAGGATTCTGGTTGAGTGTACGTGCTAATGCGACACGCTGTTGTTGTCCACCAGACAACTCATCACAACGATTATATGCTTTATCTAAAATACCAACTTTATCCAAAGCTTCTAGTGCGTGAGTTTTTTGTTCCTTGGAATAAATTCCAAGAAGAACCTTATACCAAGGCATATCAGGAACATTACTTGTTAGAACGTTACGGATAACAGTTGAACGACTGACCAAGTTAAAGGATTGGAAGATCATACCAATCTTTCGTCTAAAGCGACGTAGTGATTTTCCTTTGAGTTCACTAACATTAATGTCATCAACAATCAATTCACCTTCAGTAATGTCAATCATGCGATTGATTGTACGAATGAGTGTAGATTTACCTGCACCGGATAAACCAATAATCGCAATAAACTCTCCCTGTTCAATCTTTAGATTCACATTCTGTAGACCTTTTGTACCATTTGGGTAGGTCTTAGAAACATTTTTAAATTCAATCATATCTATTCTCCATCACTATATGCATAGATTATTTACGAAATAATCATACATTAAAAACGAAATAAAATGGGCGATATTTCGAATATCGCCCACATAAATTTATGTATCTTATTTTTCAATTACAGATAAAGCTTGACGAGCTCCATCGTAATCTGCATCTTCAGCCTTAGCATAACCTGTGTGCTTATAGATACCGAAGATCTTCTTACCTGCATCTGTATTTGCGATTTCGATGAGGGAATCCTGCATTGCTTCAATGAATTCCTTATTATAGATGTCTTCCTTAGCCATTGTTACAGATACTGTATCGTTATAGATATTCTTTGTAACACCGATAACATTCAATTCATTCCAAATAGAATCCTTGCGACCCCATTCTTCTTGCCATTGTTTTGCATAGTCTTGACGACCATCAGCGTAACATACGATAACGTCGATCTGTCCAGCAGCAGCCTGCATGAATTCACCAGCGTAGTCTAATGTTGTAACGTTAGCTAGATCACTAATAGTCTTACCATCGTAGTTGTCCATTAACCACATTGTAGGATAGATATAACCAGCAGAACTTGTAACGTCTCTAACTGCCCACTTAGCCTTGTTTAAGTCTTCCCAAGTTAATGCTTCACCAGCATTGACTTTCTTAGCAAGCTCTTGTCCATATTCAGATGGTCCTGCATAAATTAAGCCTTTGTAATATGTAACTGGAGTATCCTTATTCACAGTCATATGTGCATCGCCATTCCATTCAGCAGGTTTTTCGGAATCGTTAGATAAGCCTTTACGTGTAGCTGTTAAGATAACATCTGATTCATTTGAATATAATGCATAAGTACCACCTGGTAACCAAGCAACGTCTACTGAACCAGCAGATAAAGCCTCACCAGCGGCTTCATAAGAATCACTGACAGAGATTTCAACATTCTTAATGTTGTAGCCTCTCTTCTTCATTGCTTCGATGACTAATTGATCTAGGCCTTCTGTTGTGGCCTTAATTTCATCAACTGGTCTTGATGGAACAAATTGGAACTTCAATGTGTCGATATCTTTAGAACCTGTTTCTGCAGGTTGCTTACGACCATTATCATTTGTTGATGCTGTAGTGTTTGAAGCTGTTGAGTTACCGCCTGTACAACCTGCTAATAAAGCAAGTGTCAAAACTGAAGCCAATGCTTTCTTGATGTTCATAGTTTTCCTCCCATATAGAACATATTAATTATAGAACAAAATAGAAAACATGAACCCATAAAAAGATAAAATCTTTATATTTTATTTACATAGATAGCGATATGAGAAAGAATATACTGAAAATGATGTAAATAAAACATTGATTCTGAAAGGAAAAATTTTCATGATGCATGATGTAATGGTCATATACAGATATGCATGCATGTATATTTACAAGAAATATAAAAGAAAAGTATAAATAATAACTTTTCAATATCTATTGTATTTCATCAATTCTTCACGGTATTTCAAATATATCTAGTGTATGATATCCGCATGGAGAAGGAACATCATTATGAATAGATTACTAACAAGAGAAGAAATCTTTGAAGGAAAGATTTTACATGTATATAAAGATATAGTTGAAATAGAAGAAAATCTGACAGTTGAAAGGGAAGTTGTGCAGCACATTGGTGGAGTTGGTATCGCACTTGAAGATGATGACGGTAAATTCTTCTTCGTTAAACAGTTTAGATATGCACAACAAGAAGAAACATTAGAATTTCCAGCTGGCAAAAAAGAAGAAGGTGAAGATTCACTTACAACTGCGAAAAGAGAAATCCAAGAAGAAACAGGATATACAGGAAAAGATTGGATCTATATGGGTAAGATATATCCGACTCCTGCCTATGATACAGAAGTCATCGATTTATATTATGCAAAAGTAGATCAATACATTGGTCAACACTTAGATGAAGATGAAAAGATTCAAATCTATAAATATAGCTTAGAGGAATTGATAGAACGAATTATGGAAGGAAAAATTCCTGATGCGAAGACAGTTTCCATGGCGATGTTTATTCAAGAGATGAAGAATAGAGGAAAAATCTAAAGAAAGATAATAAGAGGCAAAAACAATGACACAGAATCATGTACCATTCCGTTATGACTACGTGGGTAGTTTTCTACGACCTGAAAAGCTCAAGGTCGCAAGAGAAAAGTTTCAAAATAATGAAATAACACAAGAAGAATTAAAGAAAGTAGAAGATTACTACATTCTTGACCTCATCGAGAAACAGAAAAAGGCTGGATATCACACAATTACAGATGGTGAGTTCCGCCGTGGTTGGTGGCATTTAGATTTCTTCTGGGGATTAAATGGAATCTCCTTCCAGAAGTCTAGCCAGGGTTTACGTTTCCATGATGAAGAAACAAAGGCAGAAACAGCAGTAGTTGTAGGAAAGATTTCAGGTGAAAATCATCCATTTATTGAACATTTCAAGTTTGTAAAAGCACATGAAGATGAAAACACAGTTGCCAAACAGACAATCCCATCACCAGCGCAGCTATTAATTCAATTACGCTTACCTGAGTTTATTGCAGAGACTAGAAAGCACTATCCAACAGACGATGAATTAAAGGCGGATATTGTTAAAGCATATCAGACAGTGATTCAAGAGTTATACGCAGCAGGTTGTCGTAACCTACAGTTGGATGATTGTACATGGACACTCTATGCGGACCGTGCATTCTGGAAGATTTTTAATATCACTGAAGAAAGTTTACGAGTAATTGCGGAAGAAGAAATTGAGATTAATAATGCGGCTATCGCAAATCATCCGGAAGATATGGTTATTACAACCCATGTTTGTCGTGGAAATTTCCATAGTACATACGCAAGTGAAGGTGCATATGATCCAATCGCACCATACCTATTCGCTAGGGAAGATGTGGATGCTTTCTATTTAGAATATGATGATGCACGTTCAGGTGGATTTGAACCGCTTAAATATATTCCAGAAGGAAAGAAGGTTGTATTAGGCTTGATTACAACAAAGTTTGCAGAACTTGAGGATAAGAATCGTATCATCAGACGTATTCACGATGCGGCTAGATATGTACCATTAGAGAATTTATATCTTTCTCCACAGTGTGGATTTGCGTCAACTGAAGAAGGCAACAAGTTAACAGAAGAAGAACAGTGGGCAAAATTAGCACTTGTAAAAGAAATTGCAGAAAGTGTTTGGAGTAACTAAAAAACGCATGCACGCATGTAAAGATACTATTAAAAGAATAGTATCTTTTTTATGAAAAAAGATATTTTAAACAGAATAAAGTACAATAAAAAATAGTTTTATATTGACGAAAAGAATGAATAGCGTAAAATAAATAACCGGACACAATCCCGTCAGTAGCAGCTACCTGACGTTAAATGAAAATAAGGAGATGATATTTTTATGAACATGAAGACCTTAACTAGGGTTGGGATGATTGCGGCAATCTATACTGTCGTATCATTAGTACTAGCACCATTTACATATGGTAATGTACAAGTCAGAATCGCAGAAGCTTTAACACTACTTCCATTAATTTACAAACCATCTATTTGGGGTGTAACACTAGGTTGTTTCTTAACAAACCTAATTGGAGCGATGATAGGTGTTAATCCAACTGGATTCTTAGATGCGATTATCGGAACAATCGCAACATTCGGTGCAGCTTACTGCACATGGGTATTAAAAGATAAGAAAGTAAATGATATCCCACTACTTGCTTGCTTAATGCCTGTAATCTTTAACTTCTTCTTCGTAGGTGCAGAACTTGCATACCTATTTATGCCAAATGAAATTGTATTAGGAACACTCATCAATGGTTCATTCGTCGCAATCGGAGAATTAATCTCAGTAGTCATTGGTTACTTCCTAGTCAAAGCATTAGATAAAACAAAGTTATTCGTAGAATAAACAATAAAAAATCCCAGTAGGGATTTTTTTACTATAAGGATTTGTTGTGTCGTTTAGCTTTCTTTTTCGTAGTCTCCACCTTTTAGACCGAAGAATTCTTCGAATGTTGTATCGTTACCTGCTTCATGAATCTGTTCAGCTATGTCTTTTCCAACGTAACGATAATGCCATGGCATATAAGAATAACCAGTAATAGAGTCTTTGTTTTCTGGGTAACGTAAGATAAAACCGTATTTATATGCATTTTCTTGGAGCCACTTATATTCATCAGATTTTGCAAAGCTAGTATTAAAATCTGTGGTTGTATCCGCACCGAGAATCGCAGCTGCTAAGCCAGTTTGTAGTTCGGAATATCCAGCTTTTGCGGTGGTCTTATTTGTGCTTGCCTCACCGATACGATTAACACTGGATTGATATAACTGCCCTTGGTAAGAACCGGAACGATATCCATTTCCTAAACGTAATGTAATGCCATCTTCTTTTGCGGCATTGAATAAGTCTTCAAGGGCTTTCGCAGCCTCTTTACGCAGAGTCCATTCAGTACCGTTTGTACTAACATTTACAGTTGTTAAATCAGATGGAACATAAGTTTCTTCTAGTTTATGTTTTTTGTTTACAAGAAGTAGGATACTGTTTGTATCGCTGAAGCGTGTATCTGTTTCAGGGTCAACTTCGGGCTTAGGGGTTTCCTTTTTCTCCTCTTCTTTTTTATCTTCTGTTGTAGTAACAACTGGCTCTTTTTCTGGATTCAAGAAATCATTTTTGATTAAGGTACTACCAATTAAAGTAGCGATAATCAGAAACATGAGCAGTGCTGCTACAGCTAGCTTCTTTGTCATATAACACCTCTTTACTTTAAAATGTTACCATATATCGCGTAATTAGGCATTAAAATCACTGTTTTGGGTAAATGAAAACCTCGACAAGCAGTCGAGGTAGTATGTTTATGCAAGAGATTCTTGTTTAGGCAATCTCCACATTTCACTGAAACTGAGAATATCAATTTCTTCAGAATTCATCTTTGCTTGATTTCTCTGTTTCTTGATATTGTTTTCGTGAACACTAGATAAGATATTCTTATTTACCATGTATTGAACATAGAGAACCTTCTTTAAGAGGAACCAGTTTGTTACATAGTGGTAGATAGCGTGTGTACGATCTTCTAATGCAGGAAGTTTTTCCATCGCTTCAAGTTTTAGCGCATTGGCAGCTTCTTTGGATGCAGTTTTTAACTCTTCGTAATTATGGAAAAGTTCATGGTCAATACTGCGCTGAATAGAACCTGCTTTGACAGTGAATAATTGATCAAGAACTTTTAAGATTGTTTCCTGTTTAGAAGAAATCGCAACAATCTCATTCTTGCAGTCAATAAATTCGCCAGCTGGCTCTGTCATGCAGTAGTAAAGACCCTTTGCGTAGATATAGCCATATTGCTTGCAATCATAGATGATGATAGCTCTATCTTCATCATCATGGTGAAAATACAAGATGTAAGGAATCACGAGTGGTTTTCCGTTAAGCTTGCAGATGTCTTTATAGCGGATGATTTGGTTACTAATTGCTTCAACGTTGACGGCACAATGTAAATCCACACAAATCTTTGTGTCTGGATCTCTTTCTAATACTTTTTCAAATGTTTCTTTTAAATTGTCTTCAATCTCATTTTCCTTAAGGCTGAGATAATCTTCTAAATAACCGTTAAATAGACAGTCGTCTCCGTCTTTCCTACTGTCTAGCTTCTGGCCTAGAATAGCACAAATTGCCATGGTAAATACTTCCCTCCGAGTAATTGTATTTAGTTTTGTATTGTTAGTTGATGCTTATGTAGTGTTTGTCAAATTAATTATAGGCACGCAGATTTTGAAAAATCCAGTAAGTTTGTCCAAATTTTTTGTACAAAACAGGATATTTTAACAAATATGCAGGATTGCCTATGATAAAATCTAAATATGAAAACAATTTTATGTTCGAATTATCAAAAAGAGTATATCTATGAAGATCTCGCAAAACATAATCATGGCGTCGTTGCGAATGTACTAGCAGTTCCCCTTTCTGTTGCTTTAGGAGAGAAACATACAGATAAATATGCGGCACTGTTGAAGATTTCTCATACTTTAAAAAAGAGAAGTGATGAGTTTCCAATATATCAAAAGATGTTTGATTATCCTGCGTTTATTCAGGAGATTTTTCAGTTTGTATTAGAGTGTATACAACGCAACATTCACGTTGACTCACTACCGGAGACAAACGAACAAGAAAAGGAACTAAAGGAAATCATCCGCATACTTTTAGATATTCCTTTTGTGGAAAAAGAGAATGTAAAAAATAAGGAAGCTGCAATTCAGAAATTACAACAAGATGATGTAGAAGTATATCCTTTCTTTGAGGCAGATCCATACTATGTGGAAATCTTAGAACAACTCAAAGACAAAACGAAAGTAACTAATATAACAACAAGTCAAAAACACTTACGTTATGCATTAAGTACGCGTCGTGAGATTGAAGCGATTGCACAAGATATCGCAACGTATCGTAGACCATGCAACTTGGTGCTTACTTCATGGAAGACACAGTATCCAGTTGTACAACAAGTTTTCGCAAGATATGAAATCCCATTTTCAACAGTACATCATGATGTATCTGCTAGACTAATTCAACGCTATGTTGCATTAGTCAATCTTGCATATCGAAAAAATAAAGAAGCTCTGATGAAAGCTTTCTATATTGATGCGTTTGGTGTTGATGATCAAAAACAGAATCGCTCTCTATTTACTGTTTTAAAATATTTAGACCAAGTATTAGTAGATGTAGAATGTCCTAAGCATTTATCAAAGTATCTAGAAGCATCAGAAGTATTTAAAAAGGAATCTGCACGTTACGCTTACTTTGAAGAGCGAGCAGATGAGCTATTTAACAATATCCAACAAGATTTAGATAGCTTAATGAAAGCATCTACATTTGAAGAAATATTGATGAATGCATTTGAAATCATTCGTAACCAAAAGATTCTACAGAATAAACATGAATTGAAAGAAGGTAGACAGTTACGTAATGTTCTACAGTCTATTTTGACAAGTGAGAAACATGATGTAGAGAACATCCCTTTTATCATGCATATGTTACAAGGGATTCATTCAGATAGCGCTGTATTTACAGACGCAATCTGTACGGTAACGGACTTAACACATCCAGTGAAGAAACAAGAACTAACTTACGTGATTGGATGTAGTGGAAAGAATTATCCAGGCTTTCCGGTTCATAATGGCTTGTTTGATGAAGATTACCTTGCAAAGATACCGTCTTATCCAAGTATGAATCAGCGTTATGGTTACTATATGAATGCGTTACGATGGATTGATTCCTCGGCGGAAGAAATCTACTATTCCTATTCCACCAATGACTACCAAGGCAAAGAAATGCAACTAGCTTACGAAGTGCAATCCAAAGTGGACATGAAGAAAGAAAATACACCATGGCCAATTTTGATTGTGGATAATCATGTAGAAGTAAAACATGAATTAACACCAGAGACTGCACAACAATTATTCTTAGATGAAAAAGGAGTATTAAATGGCTCTGTTAGTACGGTAGAGTCATACTACCGTAATCCATATGGATACTTTATCCAAAAGGGACTAGGAATTATTGACCAAGAATTCTCAGCACTAGATCCAATTACAATTGGAAATATTCAACATCATTTTATGTATACATTACTATCTTCTTATAAAAATAAATATATGCATGATAACGCAAAGCGTAAACAGTATGCATTACAAGAAGATGGAACGAATATCTTAACAGCGATTAATATTAAGGAAGTGCTCAGACCATATTTTGACGTACTTAAGATGACACATCCAAACGAACACTATTTATATGATATTTCTTTGGAAAGACTAGCAGATTCATTATCTAAATTTATGATATTCATGCATGATTTAGAAAAAGATTCTAGTTTTATTCCCGAGCACTTTGAATACCGTTTGCCTGAAACAATGATTGGAAATGTAAATATCCGTGGCATTATTGATCGCATTGATTTATATCAAGATTTAATTCGTATCATTGACTACAAATCATCTGTATTATCTATTAGTGAAGATGAAGTAAAACAAGGATTACGTCTACAGATGTTAACGTACATGATGATAGTCACAAACAATCTTCAAGGAAAGAAATACAATCCAACTGCTGTACAGTATATCTCTATGAAGGATGAAACGATTGATTTAAATCGTGTCTACAATAAATGTGGAGATATGCCAAAACAAGTATTACTAAATAGTTTAGAGGAAGATTTTATCAAGAGTCGAAAGTGTGCAGTATGGATTTTTAACGAACATCGTGATGATGTGGATATAGACGCAAGACATATCAAGAGTCCAAAGAATATTTACGACTTCGATAAGATTCAAGCATATATCCAAGGAATCTATGCAAATTTCCATGAACAAGTTCTAAGTGGAAATATTGAACTATCTCCAATCGAAAACACAACATTACCATATATGGCAATGTATCACTTTAATGGTGAATATCGTATTCCAACAGCAGTGGAAGTGGAGGGTATTCCAGCAGATATTCCATTTAAATTAGATAAAGAAGAAATTGCAGCAAAGGGGGCAAAAGAAGATGAGAATCTCTGAGAAAAATCAATTATCTGCTGAACAGTCCGTTGCCTGTAATTCTTCTGGGATGGGTATTGTAGTTTCCGCATCTGCTGGCGCCGGTAAGACAAAAGTACTCGTATCCCGTTTGGTAAAAAGATGTATTGAGGATAATCCACGTGTACCCTTATCACGAATTCTTGCGTTAACATTTACTGAAGCAGCCGCAAGTGAAATGAAAAAGCGTGTTGCCCAAGAACTAAATGAAATCAAACAGCTAGCAAAAAAAGAAGAAACTGTTGATCAAGATTTGATTCAATATATTGATGATCAGATTATCGCACTTGCAAGTGCGAATATCACAACCATCGACTCTTTCTGTTTGTCGATTATCAAAAAGTATTACAACATCATCGGTCTAGATCCAGCGACAACAGAAAATATTCTCTCAAGTGGACAAAACGAAAATATCCAACGTGATGCGTTCATGAATGCATTAGAATATGCATATCAGACAAATCCACAAGAAATTGTTTCGCTCGCTTCCTATTTTTCAAGTCGTGCGGATGATTATGAAGGACTATATGATGCAGTTGTTAAAATCAATCGTCATGCGGAATCATCCGTAGATCCACAGGAATGGTTTAACCATGCATTCAAGATGTATCCTGAAAAGTTTGATTCCACAAGTTCAAATCAATTCACATCATTTAATGCATTTGATATTAATATCCGTAAGTATTTCTTTGCGTCCTTATATGGACAACTAGCAGTATTACAACGTGATATAGAAATCTTGCAGGAGCTACCAGAAGCGATTAATGGACGTGGAAAAGTAATTGATAATTCTACAGCTTTTGATACTTTCTTGCATATCATTCAAACATTACAAACTGAACTAATGCCGGAAGATGAAAGTTCTGCTTATACTTTTGAGATATATCAAAACTATAAACAACAAATTCAAATGATGGATGACACAAAGCTTTCTAGTTATAAGAAAGAGAATTATCCTGAACATGCACGTGCAATGGATCATTTGAAAAAGACTCTCAAGAATATGGCAGAGGAACGTCTAAACGAAGATGATTTTGTTTCGGACGCAAGAGATGCTTCTATCATCAATACAGCTCTTATCAATCTAGCAAAGCATACATATCAAAATTGCGTACGCATCAAACAAGAAAATACTGCAATGTATTTCTCGGATATGGAACGCTATGCGTATGAAATTCTAAAACATGAAAATGTAGCGAAGGTTATTCGTGATAACTTACAAGAAGTCATGATTGATGAGTTCCAGGATACAAGTAAACTACAGGATACAATCATAGAAATGATTGCTAGTCCTAACTGTATCTTCCGTGTAGGTGATACCAAGCAATCTATCTATCGTTTCCGTCAGGCAAAGCCTGCGCTAATGCGTTCTAAATTAAATGAGTCAGAAAAGATTGTTGAAGAAACAATCAATTCATCCATGCAATCAGCAAAGATTATCTTATCGAGAAACTATCGTTCAGATGCACGGATTATTCAGTTTACAAATATACTCTTTCAAAAGATTATGAATGTAAAAGAGAGTACAGAAAAGTATGGTGAAGATGATATCGTAGACTGGTTCCCAAAGAATGATAGTCCAGATGCACTCATTGAGTTTGCAAGTTATACTCCGAAGAATAAAACAGAGATTGTCAGTGATGATGAGGATGAAGATGAGGATATCAAGATGATTAAGGCAAATTGGATTGCCAATAAGATTATTGATACCTATAACCAAGAACTTAAACTGGCAAGAAAGAATGATACAAAATTACCATCCTTCCATGACTTTGCGATACTCTTACGAAGTCATGGTGATAAAGCATATCTCAAAGCAGCCTTCGAAGCAAAGGGAATCCCTTACAGCATTGATACACGTGAAGGATTCTATCGTTCAGAGTTATGCCAGACTGTCATTGCATTGTGTACTGCAATGTTAGATGAAGAAGCAGATTCAGCTCTCTTTGCATGCATGGTTTCTAATCTCTACAACTACAGTGATGAAGAGATTGCTAGAGCAAAGATAAGACTAGGTTCAATCAAAGCAGTCGCCAAAGAGTTTGGTATCTATGATGATTTGCAGATGTATAAAGAGCTTGCGGATACCTATGGTATTCCAAGAATGTTATCAGAACTTGCAAATCACAATACTTACTTTAATCGTCTAAATATCAGTCAACAGTCAAACTTTGACTATCTATTTGAAATGACAGTATCTGCGAAGTACCATTCTGTTGCGGAATTCTTAAATGCCTTAAAAGCAGTTGAAGATGAGGTATCCAATGAAGCAGTCTCAAAAGGTTCAGCGGATGATATCGTTACCGTCACAACAATTCACCACTCAAAGGGACTCCAATATAAATATGTATTCCTATGGAGTAATGCAACAAATCCGTTTAGAGATAGTGCCGAAGCAGTCAATGTCGATGATGATTTATATCTAGGATTAAACTTCTTATGTACAAATCCGTATCGTGCAAAACGAAAGACAATCCATAAGCGTGCGATCGAATACAAAGCAAACCTTGAGGATGCAGAAGAATTTATTCGTATCTTATATGTCGCAGTTACACGTGCTGTACGTAGACTCTATATCGTAGACGCATTGCCAAAACCAATTCCATATCGTGGAAAGAAGTTCATGTTAGGTGATTTACTCATTCGTAATGGTATGTCGGGGTTGATTCTAAGCACAATGGCAAACGAACCAATTATGAAACAGGTTGATATTGATCCATCATGGAATGTTTTCCTAGAACATAAAGAAACAGAAACTGTTACAGAACTTCCACACTATGGATATACAAGTATAGAAGAGAAGGAAGTATTCACACCAAGCTCTACTGAGTTTGGTAGTAACTTACCAGCTCTAGACCTAACAGAAACAAATGCTGGAAGAGAATATGGTACACGTATTCATGCATGTTTTGAACAGTTACCACCAAGATTATTTAACGAAGATGATTTAGCATTCCTAAATCTCTCTTCAACGGAAAGAAAACATCTACTCGCATTTGGTGATGCTGAGATTTACCATCAAGCAGTAGAAGGTGAAATTCATCATGAGTATCCTTTCTATGTACAAACAGAGAAAGAAAAGATACATGGTATTATGGACTTTGTGTCAATCTTAGAAGATAGAATTATTCTGATTGATTTTAAGACAGACAACACCGCATTATCTAAGATTAAATCGTTGTATACAGAACAAATCAATACATACAGAAAAGCACTACAATTGATTTACCCAGATAAAAGAATTGATGCGTATGCATGGTCTGTACATCATGATCAAGCAATCAACATTGAATAAGAAAAAGATGGAGAATATTGTAATCTCCATCTTTACTTTTATAGGATTAATTAGATTCTGTTGTAGAATTCTTCTTTGTGAATTCTTCTGGTTTTGCGGCCAAGATAATGTTTGTTCTAAAGAGGTCGCCATCAATAACGATATTGAAATGACCGTTTTGTAGGTTCACCAAATTCTCTACAATATTGAGACCTAGTCCACTACCTTCGCTATGACGAGATTCATCACCACGCACAAAACGCTGAGTTAACTCTTCTGCAGAAATATTGAGTGCTTCACGACTAACATTCTTAATTGAGATCATAATATTATTGTCAATCGTACGAATACTATTGATATAGACTCTGGTTTCTGGTTGCGCATATTTTACTAAGTTAGAGAATAAATTAGAGAATACGCGCCACAAGAGTCTTCCATCCGCCATGACAGACCGTGCATTATCTGGAATGTTTGTCACAATATCTAGTTTACAAGCTTCGAAACGATCAGAGTATTCCCCGATTGCCTGTTCTAATAATTCATGTAAATCATTTGGCATAATATTAACAGTAATATTACCGGTACTTGCCTTAGAGGCTTCGATGAGATCTTCTGTTAATTTTTGAAGACGTTTTGATTGTTTTTCTAATACTGCTAAGTATTTTTTGGCTTGTTCTGGATCTTCAACATTTTGCAAAAGATGAACATAGTTAATAATTGAAGTAAGAGGAGTCTTAATATCATGACTGACATTTGTAATCAATTCATTCTGCAAATGCTCAGCACGAATTGATTTTCTAGCAGCCGCTTCCGCAAAGTCTTTAATCTTGTATAGGTCGTTTGCTTGTACTTTAAAGAAATTCGATAACTTTGAAGTGCTAAATGAGAAATCAGTTTCTCCATTTGCGAATTTATGAATTGCCTTCTTTAAGAGTACGGATTCATATGCACGCCAGAATAGAGCGTACGATGCGATAAATAAGAAGATACCTAACAATACATATAGTTGGAGTTGTACTAAGAAGTAGAATATAACCCAGAATACGAAGGAGCCTAATAAGAAAGTAGGGAAATATCCTCCAATCTGTAGAAGATTTGAGAGAATTGTTCCAATATAGTAGACTAATGTATTCTTATACCAATCGCCATATTTGATACGTGCCGCAAGACTTAAGAAGAACAACAATGTAAATTGCAGGAATGGGATTACACCTCCAACAATTACCATGATGTACTTAATGATACTAGCTTTCGCAAAACCGTAATAATATCCTTGTTGATAGAAATTGATTGCGATATCGGGGAAACCATGATTATAAACATAGTAACTAGCGTTTATCCAAACAAGCAAAACAACAAAGGCAAAGATATCAAGAGGAACCTTATCAATCCATGCTAAAGTAATACCCGGTTTATCATCTACGTGTCCTGAACCATAGAATAGGAATACAACAGAGCCGATTAGGACGATAATACTGATTAATTCAATCGGGAATACAATATAACGGAATTTATACTGGATGTTATAAACTGTATCGCAATAGTAGAAGTCATCTTTTGCGCTTAAATCTTTCGCAAGTGCATATTCAATACGATATGTTGGCACACTATTCTTATCAATGTAATCTTGGAAATAACCATCAGAAGTATCGCCATAGAAATAGGCAGTACCATGCAATGTGGATTCTTCTATATCAAAATTTTTATAGATTAGCTGATTCGTGGCAAAATCATAGATTTCCACCGCAAGATTAGAATTATCACGGTCATAACTTCGATTCGAATCACCAATATAAGATGAATCGATACTTAATGCATATAAAACGCAGTTATTGGCAGTGGCTGCTGCACGTGCTTTTGCGTCCGCAGTATCACTATATCTAGAAATTCCATCGTAGGCTCCGGCAGTAGATAAGTACGCAATCGCATTCATACCAATTAAATCTAGTGTAGCCGCAAGCGCAAAAAGAAGGAAAGCAATCACTTTCCATATATAACTTGAACGTAATCTTTTTTTACTGCGCTCTTTCATGACTATCCTCCATCTTATAGCCTTGTCCCCAAACTACTTTGATATATCTTGGCTCAGATGGATCAATCTCAATCTTTTCACGTAAGTGACGGATATGAACAGCGATAACAGATTCACTACCAATTGGTTCATCATTCCATACATTTTTATAAATTTCAGCGGAAGTAAATACTTTTCCTGGCTGTTTCATCAACATCTTTAAAATACCAAATTCCATAGGTGTTAGAGCAACTTCGTTATCATCAACAGTTACTTTCTTTGTGGAGTCATCTAAAACAATTCCACCAATCACAAGCTCATTTGAATCAGCACTGACGCCACCGAGTTGGTGATATCTTCTTAACTGTGAGTTAATACGTGCTAAGACTTCAGATGGATTGAAAGGTTTTGTGATATAGTCATCAGCACCGCAATCTAAACCTGCAACCTTATCACTATCCTCACTCTTTGCAGTTAGTAAGATAATTGGGATATTTGTAAGTTTACGAATTTCTTCGGTTGCTTTAATGCCATCCATAATGGGCATCATAATATCCATTAATACCAAATCCACAGTTTCTGATTTAACGATATCGACGGCATCTTTTCCATTTCGAGCAGTTAATAAATGATACTCGTCTTTAGATAAATAGATTTTCAGGGCTTCTAAAATATCTATATCGTCATCCACAATTAAAATTGTATGTGTTGTTTTCATATGTTCCTCACGATTTCTACAATAAAAAATGTATCACAAAGAAAAAATAAATCCACTATTTATCGCATTTTTAGTGCTAAACTAGGCGTTTTTGGTATCCTCCGGATACAGAAACACGTGTATGAGCGATTACGAAGGCATTTGGATCAAGTTTCCGGATCTCTCTTTGAACGGAAGAAACCTCACTTTTTGCGACAATTGTAACGAGTACTTCTGTGTGATTGTTGGTATAAGCACCTTTACCATCCCAACAAGTAACACCTCTTGCGTATTCATGCATGATCATCTGTTTAACTTCAGGAACATGTGTAAAAATCATAAGTTCAACTTCAATATTTTGATAATGCCAACGATCAATTGTCACAGAGAATACAACAATATAGATAATAGAGTATAGTGCAGTTGAGACATCAAATAGTATTGCCATTAATGTATATAGAATAATATTGTAAATAACATTAAAGATTCCTACAGAAATCTTCTTTGACTTATGACTTAGATATAGACCTAATAAATCTAAGCCTCCTGCACTTGCACTATTGGTAAGTATCAATCCGCATCCAACGCCACCCAATAATCCAGCAATGACAATACATGCAAGTTTATCATCAAGGATAGGTGCAGTAGGGGCGATGATATATGTAAAGATAATTGTTTGTAAGGCGACGGATAACACTGTTCCTACAACCATGCGTTTCTTCATCTTCTTTAAAGCAAGAAGAAAGAGTGGGATATTAAACGCAAGGTTGATCAGACCTGCAGTATCCACATGATGCACATTAGAAAAGAATACTGTTCTTAACATCTGTGCTGTACCAGGAACTCCACCAGAGTAAAGCTTTAAAGGTACTAAAAAGAAGTTTACTGATAATGCGTATAGAGATGATCCTATTAGAATAAGTAGGATATTTAAGGCTGTAACTTTCTTGGGTTTCACATAGATTTCTTGTGACATATGATGTTCCTCTTTTTCACTAACATAATCATAAAGAAAAAGATGGTATTTTCATACCATCCGAAGGGATAAATTTTAGTAATTTTCCTTCTTAACTTCGAAGAAGCTTTCCTTGTAGCTGCAGAGTGGGCAAATCTTAGGAGCCTTCTTGGACTCAATTGTATAACCACAGATTTCGCACTGCCATACTACTGGCTCGTCCTTTTCGAATACTTGAGAGTTTAAGACATTAGCCTTTAACTTCTCGTATCTTTCTTCGTGTTCCTTTTCAACCTTAGCTACCATGTCCATCTGAGCTGCGATACGTGTGAATCCTTCTTCACGAGCTTCTTGAGCCATTCTCTTGTACATGTCTGTCCACTCGTAGTTTTCACCATCAACACCCATCTGTAAGCATTCATGAGTTGTTGGGATAGCGCCACCGCATAATGCGATGAACCACTGCTTAGCGTGTTCCTGTTCGTTACGTGCTGTTTCTAAGAAGATGTTTGCGATTTGTTCGTAACCTTCTTCACGAGCCTTTTCAGCGAAGAAAGTGTACTTGTTGCGAGCCATTGACTCGCCAGCGAATGCATCATTTAAATTCTTTTCAGTTTTTGAACCCTTTAAT
This sequence comes from uncultured Solobacterium sp., assembly GCA_938039295.1. GTDB lineage: Bacteria > Bacillota_I > Bacilli_A > Erysipelotrichales > Erysipelotrichaceae > Bulleidia. The sequence continues at coordinate 5,165 of CALHUY010000052.1, read as the reverse complement.
TCCATTGCTTGTGTCCTCCTCATTTAGACAATCTTTGCAAATTCCCTCAAAAATAGTGACATGACTGAATACTTTTCCACCGGTGAATTTTTCTACCTTTTCATCTGGGCAAGAGTCATAAGGCATTTCACCAAGGTCGATCATCTTTCCGCACTTTGTACAACGTAAGTGATCGTGTGGAGCAGGATTACCATCATAGAAGTTATAGCCTTCACCTGTATACTTACGAATCACACCTTCTTGGACGAGAAGATTGAGATTACGATATACAGTTGCTAAACCAATTCCGGTCTCCTTTTGATCCAAAGCAGACTTAACTTCTTCCGCAGTCATATGCGTTCCAATTCCTTGGATAATATTTAATATTTCTTGTTTTTGATAAGTCTGTCTTCTTTTCATAATCACCACTTATTGAGAACTATTATCATTATAGAATGATTTATTTTGAATTCAACACCTTTGCTCAAAGAAGTTTGTGATTTTTTCGCATGTTAGAAATAACTAACCTGAAAATATTTCATTTTTAGTGAAAGTTAGACACATTTATACAATAAAAACGGCATTTTCAGCCGTTTTTAAGAGAGTGGATCAAGGATTGTATAGCCTTCTTCCTTACATTGTTCAATTGTTTCTGCGTTTGCGACAATGCAGGATGTTGGATTTTGTAATGCCTTTTCAAAGAGTTCTACGTATCTTGCTAGATCTTCTCTTGTCATAGAAAGAACTTTCTTGCGTGCAGCACATAAGTTTTCGTATGTGGTATTACGGAAATAACGAATATCTGCTAGACGTACTTTCGCAGCTGGTGATAGAAGTGGTTCTGCAGCAGCGATTGTACCAATGATGTATCCAGCTAAATCAGTATGTTCATCCTCTGCGAGTTGCTTGATACGTTTGTATGTATCTCTGTAGACCTCGATAGAATGAAGAGGACTTGGGTCACGATAGGAGTATGCGGCGATATTTCCGTTTGGATTGGCGCTAAAGCCTGTACCATACGCGTTACCTTTCACACGGACTTCGGTCCATAGATAATCGTAGGTCAATAGATGAGCGATTACCTGCAAGCGTGGATCATATTCAAAGTCGAAGGATTTGATGTTAGTACCTGCGGCAGAGTAGGAGATACCTGCAGGAATCTGTAGTGCTTCTTTTGGTTCTTGTAAGAGTGGGTAGTGTACAACGTTACCCTGTGCTTCAATGCGATTGATACCAGCGATGAATTCTTTTACGATATCTAAATGTTCACCAGTTATACTCGCAATCAGACGATCCTTAGAGAATAATACTTCCTGATACATTTCAAACTCATTGATTACTTCATCAATCATCTCATCGTAGTGATCTTCTAACTGCTTACTAAATAATGCATTTTCATATCCACCGATATATTCACGGAATACTCCTTCAGCACTATGGTGTGCAGATACACGACGCATTGCGAAGGAATGTCCATTCATGATGATGGATTGTCTTGCGCCTTCGTTGCCTTGTTTGAGGATAGGTAAGATTTCTTCCTTTGTAAACTTTGTATCTTTGATTACTTCTAAGATCAGTGGAACAACCTTATCTACATTTCTTTCAAGTACAGAACAGGATACCGCAAGGACTGGAATACATGCATCAGAACGGTTATCTGGTGAGTATACGTCTGTAACGATATTTAATGAACCAAGGTCTTTGCGTACAGCGCGTTGTAACTGGCGAACTGTCTTCTTTGTAGTTGGTAGGTTCATGAGTAAATCGGTAAATAATCCAACTACTGGTAAATGTTTGATTGTAATTCCTGCAAGTGAGAAGTAGAAGAAGAGGTATACAATACCTGATTCTTGTGCAGGGTGAACCAGTGTCTTAACAGACTGTACTTTTTCAATTTGTAGTGGAAGGTCTTCTGGCTTTTCATCAATCTCTGAAAGATGAATCTTTGGTAGGGTAGCTAGCTGTTCCTTTGTGTCGGTAGATTGTTGCCAAAGGTCTAATGCCTTGTTTTGTTCGATATATTTTAGAACATTCTCTTGGCTGGAAGCCTTGATATCTGCTAGGCGCTTCTTTTCATCTGCGATACGCTGGGCACCCATTGTTGTGGATGGCACAACTGTAAGAGAGTTTAGATGTTCCTCATCTAATAAGAAGGATGCTAAGAGTTCTTCAAAATATCCCTGTTCAATCTTTTCACGTAGGATATCGAATATCTTCCCATTGGATAATGGTTCTGCTGGATCACCACCATATAACCAACTATCCATTGCACGTTGTCCATACATTAGTCCCGCAGGTTCGTGACTCTCACGGTAACGGAATTCCATCTGGTTGATGATTGCGTGTAGTTCTTCATGGTCTAAGCCATTCTCTACAAGCTCGCTTGTTGTAGAGCGTAGTGTTTCATGAATTGCATCATACTTCTCTGCGTCTGTATTACGAATAGTTAAGACGAGCCACGGCTGTTGGATACCATCATATAAGTCTAAATCAACATCTTCACCAAGGTTGTTATCGAGGATAGCTTTTTTTAGTGGTGATTCATTGTTGGCTACTAATGTAGAAGATAGTGCAGACCATGCGATATTCTGTACATAAGAATCGTATGTAGAAATAATCTTCGCAAAAGAGATATGAGAGCGATTTTCTGTAGGTTCATTTTCACTGACTTCGTAGGAGATACAATTGTGTACAGCTGGTAGAACCTTCTGCATCGGTATTGCAAAATCCATTTCTTCCTTTTGATAGTTAACAAAGTATTCTTCATGGATAAAGCGAAGTACTTCATCAATATCTAAGTTACCATCTACCCAAATACGAGCATTGGATGGATGATAGAACTTTTGGTGTGTTTCAATAAATTGTTCGTATGTTAAATCTGTAATATAACGTGGGTCACCACCAGATACATACTTATAGCAGTTGTCAGGGAATAACATACGATTGAGTTCATCTACGATTGTTTCATCAACAGAGGAGAAGGCACCCTTCATCTCGTTGAGTACAACACCACTATATTCCATCTCTTCATTTACATCATGAATCTGATAATGCCAACCTTCTTGTAAGAAGATATTTGGGTTTGTGTAGATGGCCGGTTGGAATACCGCATCCATATATACAGAAATGAGGTTCATGTAGTCTTTGTTGTTGCGGCTACTTACCGGATACATTGTTTTATCTGGATACGTAAAAGCATTTAAGAATGTTTGTAAACTACTCTTTAATAGTTCTACAAATGGTTCACGTACAGGATATTTCTTTGAACCATTTAAAACACTGTGTTCTAGAATGTGGAAAACACCTGTATCGTTATCAGGGATTGTTTTAAAAGTAATCGCAAAAGTCTTGTTGTTGTCATCACGTTTTAACCAGCAGAGTTCTGCGTTTGTTTGTTCGTGACGGAACATATATAAAGTTCCTTTTGCGTCTTCAATATCTTTGATTTGTTCAAGGACAAATCCATGTAGCTTGTTGTTTAGTTCTAAATTCATAGTGAACCTCCATACCCGTTAATCATACATCATTATTGTATAGAATCAGAAAAAAAGATGCTCGTAAGCATCATTGAACAATATGAGTAATTATGCAACTTAGAAACAGGAGTGTGAAGTCTAGTTATTTATCCACGATAGGCATACAATTTAATTAGATATAACAAAGGGGGAGAAAAAATGAAGAATGACATAAAATTGTTTGTGATATATGCAGTAATTAATGGAATACAACAATATTTCTTATTTAAAATGAAATTACCAGAGCTTTCCTTTTTGATTACGATTATACTTTCTCTTTTATTTATATTTATATATCGTAGAACACAAAATAAGCAGTATTAAATTAAATTGAATATTTATAGAAAAGGCAGGATATTTCGAATAGATTTATCCTGTTTTTGTGAGAAGTTAAAAAAGATGCTTGCAAGCATCTTTAGTCAATAATTTGGTTGATGACGATTTCTGCACGTCCTAAGTTGATATGATCTCCCTCGTGGATACGAGCCTTACCAAGAGGTGGTAGTTTAATTCCGTTTAGGTATGTTCCATTATGTTCAGAAACATCTGCTAAATAGAATGTATCACTTTCAATCAATATGCGTGCATGTTTACGGCTGATTGCCGGTTCGTTAATGACAAGGTCACAACTTGTGGCTTCACGACCAATCAAGCATGGTAATTTACTGATTGTATGATCCTTTGCTTGTCCTGCTACTTTGATTGTAACAAGAATCTTAGGGTCAGCTTCATCTAAGTTTGTTGTAGAGAAGATTTCTTCAAATAATGTTGCGGAATCATCATTATTCTTTTCGCGAATTGGTGTATCCAAGGAATCAACCTTTACTGGTTTGATTGCTGGGGATACTGGCATAACAGGTCTTTCTAAATCAGGAAGAACTGTTGTCGCAGCGAGTGCATCTTCTTCATTCTTCTTTGGTTGTTGTACTGGTTCTGGTTTTGGAGCGATTGGTGTAGCTTGCACAACTTTTTTAGCCTGTGGCTTTTTTGTTGTACTAATATCATTTCCATCCGCATCTACATAATATGTATTTTTCTTAAATGCCAAATAGATAACGGCTAGAAGTAGAACAACGTTTGTACCTACTAGGCCCATGATAATCAATTTGACAATTGTTGGATCACTTAACATAAATTACTCCTCTTATTAATATCGTTAACCTTATCATACAACAAACATTACATTTTTTCACGTTCACTTACATCGTGTGTAATTTCAACGATTGGAGATGGTCGTGATAATTGTGTCTCTGCGTAAATATCTTCCTCTGTTGGTGGGAAGATAGGAATATCATTTTTAGACTCTAAGCGTATTGTACGGTATACAATGACATCTAAGATGATAACGAAGATAAAGAAGATAATAAGTCCAATATCTGATTCAACCATGAGTGTTGCATCGAAGATGGTATGCAGTAATACCGCAAATGCATAAGCTGCTTTTAGATTGAGTGCCTTAGCGTCAGGGTTATTTAGAGCTTCAGATACCTTAGCGTGACCGTAGTATAAGCCCATGTATACCGCAAAACTCATATGTCCTGGAATAGTGAGAACTGCACGTTGTAGTGCAACACCTGTTCCGTAATTGAATACATAGAAGACATTTTCTAATGCCGCAAATCCAAGTGATACGAATACGGCATATACGATACCATCAAAGCGGTAGTTAAA